>NZ_JBPCEP010000015.1:0-148318 GCF_050971705.1 Niallia sp. M35 | reverse complement strand
TTACCAAGGATGGAAAATGGCAAACTAAATAAAAGTAAAATAAAATTGTTAGTGGAGTGAATTAAAATAGATAAAAATAAACTTATTTCAGTTATAGAATTTTATTCAAATCTCCCCATAAGTCAAGCTATAAATATTGATGATTTTGAATTATTAGGCTTAGATAGTTTAGCTAGATTAGGTTTATTATGTGAAATCGAAGAAATTCTCGGAGTAAATTTATCTAGTGAGGGATTCGAAAATATTAGAAGAATTTCAGATATACGAGAGATAATCGATATACTTGGTTATGAAAGAGTGAAAAAGCTATGAATATTATTAGATACAATTTTAATTCATTTAAAAAAATCCTATTAACGCATTACAATTTGATACAACCTAAAAAACCAGTAATTAGAGAATGGAATAAAGAACTTTTGTTTATAACAAAAGTTCCTCCCACTATTGGGGGAGTATCCACTCAGGAGTATTGGCGGATTAGAGAGTTAGCAAATAGAGGATATAAGGTGAGAGTGGTTACAAATACTAATGAAGAAATCGGGAATCCTCGTGCAGTCAATTATAGTATATCTGATTTAGAATTGCTCGATTATAAAAACCCAATATCTGGTGGCTTTCTAAAGTTTTATTATACTGAATCCTATGACCATACGAGGCATAAACATTTTCCTGAAGACAAAATGTCTCAATCCAAATTAGTTGGGCTCTCTCTTTATGTAATTGATAAGTATAAAAGTTCAGTTATATTAAGTGGATACTTAGAACCTTATGGTGCAGCTGCTAGCGAAGTAAGTAATTTAACTGGAGTACCTATTTATCAATATAGTGCAGGGAGTGATTTGGAAAGATTAACAACTTCTCCAGAACTAGCAATCCGCTATGAATATATATTTCAAAACGCAGACTTAGTAGGTACATCCTGGGAAAATTTTTCTAAATTTTTAAGCTTAAGTATTCCCTTGCAAAAGTTAACTTTAACTCCGCCACCAATAATGCTTTATGAGAAGGAAAGGAAAAAAGAAAATAGATATATATTAAAAAACAAATCGCTAACTATTGGGATTTTCGGAAAATTAAACAATTATAAATCATTAAGGGAATTATCAAATGTCATTATTGACTTAAATAAAAATGGTAAGAATGTTTGTTTAAAGGCTAGCTTTACTTATAATGATGATATTGACGATGAAACAAAGAAATTACTGAATTTTATGGAGAGTAAAGGTTATTTAGCAAATGTTTCCCCGTTTAAACCTTGGGAAATTAACCAATTTCTTAATGACTGTGATCTAATTTCCTTGTTAGAAAGGAATTTCAAGGTATCAATTCATACACCAATCACATTTTATGAAGCAATGAGTGCGGGTAAGTTGGCATTAATTTCAGAGGAATTTTTTCTTAAGTTACAAGATAGGGAGAAGTACAGCGAAAATAATTATCTATTAATTAAGGACAATAACTTCTCCCAAAACTTATATAAGGCAATTGAAAAATTTATAGATAACCCTCCAAATTTTACGAATGATAATAATTTTGATTTTAATTTAAATAATTCTATAGATGATTATATTAGAAATATTGAATATTTAGGACAGAATGTTTCTAAAATTAATAATAGAAATATATTATTTGAAAATATAGTAATCATTTGTTCGTATTTTCCTTATACGATCTCCTATATTTTAGATAAATACGAAACATTTGATTATTTATTAATAAGTGATTACCATTCTGAATATTCCAATGTTATAAAAAGTGGTTACAATAGAATTTGTAAAATAATAAAAAGGATAAAAGACCCAATTGCATCTGAGCTTTTAAAAATAGAATATAGTAAAATTATAGCGTTGAAGAGTTTTAAGAGACAAATATCCTCTTATTCAAATAGAAGAATTAATTTTTCAATTGAAAATACCGTTATACGAATTTGCTCTAAACCAGTAATTTTAAGTACTAATATCGATCTAAAATACTTATTTAGTAGTATAAAGGATAAAGAAATAAAAATAAAAAAGCATAAAAAGACATTTTATTATTTAATTACTGCACAAACTCCTTTAAACAGTAAATATATATTAATAGATGAAGACTTAAAAGATAACATTGAAAGACTATTACAAGATTATCCAGATTTAACTAAAGATTACGGCAAATCGATAGATTTTCTAGAAAGTCATGGATTTTTAACTAGAGATATAGATATGGGGAGGAAATAAAATGATGGATATTGGGTTTAATAGAGACAGAATATCAAAAAGGACTAATGAATACTTGAACGGTATTTTTGAAGATGAATTATTTACTAAATTATCTCAACGGATTTTGTATTTAAAAAAGGAAAAACAAAATATATGTTTAATTAATCAACAAATATTAGAATTAAAGAGATTTCTTTTACTAAAAGCATTAGTACCAAGTCTTGAAATGTATAGTCCATCAATAGATAATTTATGGCACGAATCGATTCTATTTACTAAAAATTATAACGAATTTTGTCATAAACTTAAAGGAGATTTTATTCATCATAATCCAAATTTACATTCGACTGTTAATATAATAGGTCGCTATTGGTTTGACTGGTTGTATCTATTTCTTTTTAAACCAAATCAAATAGGTTGGAAATCTTGGAACGGATTTATGTTACAAAAACTTAGTGAATCACAAATAAAAGCTTCAAGTTATAACTTAATTTTAGAAATTAAAAATACAAATTTAAAAGGGGATCAGAAATACCATTTAACAGAAATATCAAAATTATTAATTGAAAAGTTAAAAGATTCGAATAGTGAAATGAGCATAAACTAAATGAATTCTATAAATATTTTGAATCTAACTCAATTATATTATGGACCAAAAAGAGTCTTTTTTGTAGATAATAATATTGAAGTACAAACCAATTTACCGAATTTATTTATGCATTTCTCGCATTATTTTAACTATGTTTATAACATAAGTTATAACAATACACTTAATGAAAATAGGTTTAAATGTCATATATTATATAAAAATGATTTTGAATTAATTAATTTAATCAAATTGTTAGAGAAGGATGGTAAAAGAAAAGGTAGTAAAAAAATTAATAGTTTGGATTTTTCTATTATTGAAATAAATAAAAAAAAAATCTATATTGATTCGAAAACTTTAATTATATTCCATGAAGATAATAGGACAAATGAACTTTTTATTATAGGACCCTACGATTTTATTTTTCCTTTTTCTAGGATGTATATCAAAGAACATATTCTATATAGTAAAGAACTCGCTAATCATTGGTATTTAATAAGTTCTTTGGCTTTTAAAAATAAACTAAATGAAAATATATTGTTATTAGGCAAAGTAAACAATAAAATTAAGAAAAATTTATTGGAGTATCACCTTTCTGGGGAAATATGTATTCTTTCGAGTAGATTTACTGCTATAAAAAAATATGATAATACAGTAATGTTTAAAAGGTTACCAGAGCTATTTACTATAGAAAGAAATAAAATTGAAAACTATGAACATCGAAGAAATTTGAAAAAAAGTATTTTTAATACAAAAAGACATTATAGGTTTAATTTGAATCCTAATAATAACTATATAAATAAAGAAAAGTTAAATTTTATATCTTTAAGTCCCTTATTAGACTATAAGAATCCCCAAAGTCTAAGTTTAAAAAATAAAATTAACATATTGAATAATTATATAGAGTTTAAAGGTCGAAAAAGCCACTTAATTAATCCTCAAATAGATGAAAAAAATCTTAGAGATAGTATAAGCACCTTGGCAAAATTAAACTTCTATAAACTTATGGATTGAAGGAATTGGAAATGAATAAAAACTTTTTCAGAAATATTAAAGTATTATTTTGGATACTTGAGTATTTAAGACCGTACAAGAATAAGGTAATCTTATTTATTTTGCTTGGGCTATTTTCTTTATCAATTGAACTTATTATACCAAAGTCAATTCAATATTTAATAGATCATATTATACCTTCACAAAGAAAGGCTTCTTTTGTTTATTTTGGATGTGCATTTGTGGTTTTTTCAATAGTTTCATTGGTTTCAAAATGTAAAACAGAAATATATAAACGTCAAATTCAAGAATTAGCTATAAAAGATCTTCGAAGTGACTTCTTAAGCTATTTAAGTTCTTTAAATTTTAAAGAACTTGATAATATGAAAAGTGGCGATCTTTATAAAAAATGTATTAATGATATTAATTATATTCAAAAAGTTTATCGTTATTATTTTCCGACAATAGTTCAAACTTCAATTTTTTCTTTAATAGCTATTACTTTAATGCTTTATACTAATTGGATTTTAACATTATGTACACTTCCATTTCTTTTACTATATTTAATAATTGGTCCTTCTATTGAAATTAAAGCAGATATATCTTCAAAGAACTTTTCATCCTCAGAAGGTAGTTACATAAATGCATTAGAAGAAACTGTTTCATCTATTAGTAATATTAAAATGTATGGTGGATTCGGATGGATACAAAAATTTCTATTAAATGAATTAGAAGTAAATAATAAGTGGAATGAAAAGAGATATTTTTACGGATTCTTAAGAAGTAGTATAAGAAGAACTATATTCAGAATTGGATCAATTTTTATATTAGCTATTGGTATCTACTTAGTTAGAAATGAATCTTTAACACCAGGTGAGTTTGTCTCATTCCTTCTTATATATTTTAGTTCAATGTGGAGAATTACTAGAATAATTACTATTTGGAATGAAGTAATATTGTTAATGAGACAGGTAGATGAGCTTTATGTAATGATGAAGAAAAGTGTACCAATTAAACGTGATAAATATGGGGATAAGGATGTAACATCTGGCAGTATTTTAATTAGTGATTTGAATTTTTCATACAGTAATAAAGAAGTTCTTAAGGAAATTCATTTGAATATAGAATCCGGAGAAAAAATATTAATAGTAGGGAAAAGTGGAACAGGAAAATCCACTTTATTGAAGATTATTGCAGGATTATACCCAATTAATAAAGGCATAATTAAGGTTGGAAATTATAATATTGACGAAATTTCCTGGAATAATTTAAGAGAAAACATTACATTTATGTCTCAAGATGTTCTTCTATTTAATGAGTCTTTTATTGAGAATATTGTTATAGGTACCAATAAGGAAAACAATTTAGATAGCGTAAAATTAGCTGCTAGAAAAGCCGAATTACATAATGAAATTATGCAAAAAGAGAAAAATTACCATTTTGTAATTGGTGATGGAGGAAAGTTTTTATCTGGAGGACAACGCCAGCGCCTATCTATAGCTAGGAATCTATTGAAAAATCCAAAAATAATTTTGTTAGATGAACCTACTTCGTCTTTAGATAAGGTGAATACAGATAAAATATTTAAAACAATATTTAAGGAATTTGAAGGAAAAACAATATTAGTTGTTTCTCACGATAAATTACCTAAAGTTCAATTCGATAGAGTGTTCGAAATAAAGGAAAAAAAAATTATAGAATTAAGATCATTAGTAGGTGAAGTACATGATTAGTTATTTACGAGTTTTATTACTCAATAGTAAAAAAGGGAGATTCTATTTCTTTTTACTGCTTTTCTTTATCCTTATTGAAGTCTCTATCTTAATTCTATCAATGCAATTTCAAAAACTTATAATTGATCATATTCTGAATGATAACCTCAATCATTCAATTGCTATCCTTTTACTATTAGGCATTTTTTATGTTTTTCATGCAATTCTAAGCGTGATAAACCCATGGTTACAATCTAAAACAAGTAGTTTAATTAAGAGTAGTGTAATTGAAAAATATTTTAAGAATTTTTGCGACGATAATGAAATTAGCATGGATTTTACTAGTAAACATTCAGGAGAATATATTCATTTTTTGAATGACGAAGTCACATTAGTAGTTAATTGGGTTTCAGGTGATATTCCCGATTTCTTCAAGTCCATTGTTACGGCATTAATGATTAGCATTTTTGTCCTGAGTATAAATATTTATTTATTTATTTTTATATTCTTCTTTGCTGTATATAGTGCTTTTTTAAATAAAAGTTTTTCTGCTAAAAGAAAAAAAATATTCTCTACTGTATTTAAGGAAAAGAAAAAATTAAATGTTTTTTTGAAGGATTCTATTTATTCTCTTAAAGAAATAATCATAATGAATAATAAAGAATGGGTAAACAAAAAATTCCAAAATTACTATAAAGATTATATGCGTATTTCATTTAAAGAAGGTAGTATAATAGCAAAACAGATAGGTATTCAAGAAAGTATATCTCTAATAATGATATTTATTATAGTAATGTTTGGTGGATATTTGGCTTTTGAAAATAAAATTACAATAGGTGGTATTGTTATTTTATATCAACTTATATTAGAGCTGAATGAATCATATCAAAACACTTTTAAATATTTTTTACAGCTCAAGTCCAAACTTGGAATTGTTGAAAATGTAGCTAAAATTTATTCGAAATTAGAAGTGAAAAACTCTCAAGAATTTGAAGATTTAAAAAACAAAGAATCATTTTCTATAAAATCCATTGAATTTAATAATATTGTTTATAGTTATGAAAATCAAACTCATAAAGTGATTGAAGGAATTACATTTAATATTAAAAGTGGAAAAAATCTGTATTATCTTATTGGCCGTAGCGGCTCTGGTAAAACAACATTAATTAATCTAATGTGCAAATTTATCCAGCCCAAACATGGGCAAATTTTCTTAAATGAAATTGATTTGCAAACCATATCACAGAAGCTAATAATAAAAAAAATAAGTGTTGTCTTCCAACATCCCATAATTTATACGGCAACCATTAAAGATAATATATTAATGGGTGAAAATGCAGATGTTAAAGATGATAGTATTATTGAAGTTTTAAAAGCTGTAGACTTTTATGAAGATATAGTTAATATGTCAGAAGGAATTAATACAATAATTAAGAGCCGCGGCTCAAATCTTTCGGGTGGACAAAAACAAAAGATAGCAATAGCCAGAGCATTAATAAGAAATACAGATGTATTAATACTGGATGAAGCAACATCAGCTATCGATTTTACTTCTGAGAGACATATTATAAATCAAATTAGAAATTTAAGATTGAATAAAATAACAATACTAATAACACACAGAATTGAGGATATTTCACATCAGGATAAAAAAATTATTTTAAATTAATCTACTTAAATACAAAATAATATAAAATGAAAGGAAATAAAATTAGCTGGAAGAAGTAATTAAAAATAATTGTTTATTGCAAAATAAAAGTGCAGAGCTTTTGCAATGCAGGGTCCTGCACTTTATTTTATAAGTGCATAAAATAAGACTTTCCTGTCACCCCAAATCCCTCTACTGTAATGGTGTCGAATCATTTACAGAGTGGAGGAATATGAAAGGATACTAGCTTCATTGTATCAAAAACTTGAGAAACAACAAGGGTTTATCTATATCTAAGATCCAAAAAATACTTGGTATTAACTGGAGAACAGCTAAGAAGTATGGGGATGATGAACAATTGCCTCAATCTAAAATTGATTACAGCCGGGTGATTTTACCACCCTTGCCATGTTTTTTACCAGTCTTCACCAATAAATGTACCACACAATGCCAATTCGTTTACCAAGCATAGAAAAACCCTACAGATTACTAGCTTAATAAACTGTAGGGCTTTTCTTTTACTGACTGTTGCTAATTAGAATTATTTTTAAAATACTCTCTAATCATTTTTTTGCCCCTCAAATATGTCCTGTTCATTCCATTCCTGTGGAAAAGGTTCCTTTCCATAGATATCCAACTGCTTTTAGTTCCTGGGGAAATGGGTACCAGTTTTTGTATCCGACATAGTAGAAGTATTCCTCTAACTTCCGTAGTTCTTTTTTAGTCATTACTGCCATATTAGAGTGCTCTACCTAGTCCATGGCGCTCACGCATGGATAATTCGATCTAAAATAGCTTCTGCTATCGTTTCATTCCCTAATCTCATATGCATCCTCTAGGATCAATTTGCGAACAGAAGATAGTTGAAGCTACTTTATGGCGAGATTCTGCGATTTCTAGTAAGATTGCTGCTTCATCCGTTGATAAATCTGTCAGTAACCATCCATCCAAAATAAGTAAATCGACCTTCGTGTATTTTTTGATTAATTTACGATAACTTCCGTCCGCAACTAATTTTGCTAGTGACAGTTCATCTAGTAACTCTGGCAAACGGATGTATTTAATTTTATAGAATTGACGACAAGCAGATACTCCGAATGCACTAGGTAAATAAGATTTACCTGAACCAGTGATTATTGCAGATGAAATGAGCCACTTATGCGGAGCTTTGAGCCAGTCATTGCGGAATGGAGAGCCATTATAATTAGAATCACGAAAGCCTCTTGTATAATTATGTTGCATGCAATTAAGCATGACACTAATATACGGGAGGTTTTTATTAAGGTTAATTGTCGTAAGATTCTGTAACTTCATTTTAAAGGAATCAGTCAGAGGACCATTAGTTCTAGTACTGGACATTCAAGGAATACCGTTTCTGATGTCGTTCAACGTGCCAAGAAACTCGGTGTGGAAAGTTTGAACGATACAATGACTAATCCATGGTTAGAAGCTTTTCTTTTTCCAGAGAAACAAGCTATGGAGAAAGGATACTTTCCAGTTGATTGGGAAAAGGTTAATAAGGAGTTACAAAAAAAGAATGTCACCTTGACTTTATTGCATCATGAGTATGCGACAGAAGCACGTGATGGTGGAAAAATTCCATATGCCTATCTTACTTTTTGTGAAAACTATGGAAAATATGCGAAGAAATATAAGTTAACAATGCCTATTCGAAGATAGCCAGGTGAAGTCATGGAGGTAGATTGGGCTGGATATACGCTACAAATGATAGAGCGTTCAACAGGAGAAATGATTCCAGCATATGTTTTTATTGCGACCTTGCCTTATAGTCAATTCGCTATGTTGAGGCATTTTTAGATATGAAGTCAGCTAATTTGCTTACTGTTACATCCATGCATTGGAGTATTTTGAGGGAGTTCCTGAAACACTGGTTCCCGATAATTTAAAAACAGGTGTTACGAAAGCACATCGAGAAGAGCCTATTCTGAATGAAGCCTATCGTGAATTTGCAGATTATTACCATACTATCATTGTTCCGAGCCGTATTCGCAGTCCAAATTTAGTTAATTAAGAATCGAACAACTTTATTATCAGATTCGAAGATAAGAATAATTATATTGATACAAAATTAACCACTTTAAATAATCCTTCCTACAATATATCGTAGGAAGGTTCTTGTTTTTATGTTCAAAAAAAAACGTATTTATTATCTCTATACAATTGGAGAAAAAGCAAATGAAAAATTCATTGTCAAAATTATCATTTCAACCTCACTTTTCTTAATAAAATTAAGAAAAAAATAAAGGATGATAATTTTGCTAATAAAAAAATCTAAAAATAATAAACACTCTCTTGTTTACAAAACATCTACCTTTTATACTGAGAAGCATCTAGTTAAACTCACTTATATAAATAAAATCACCTTTAATGCTGCTAATGGAAAAAAAACAATTGAAGTTTTATGGTCAAATATAAAAGAACTGCCGTTATCAAAAAATATCTCATAGGTTATCAAATAGAAGACTGAAAGAAAAATTTAAAGTTATTTCAAAAAAGTCGGGTAGAAATTTTTAATTGCGTTTAGTTATAAAAAGGGAACAAGAAAAAAATATAAAGAGAAAAATAGTAGGGATAGTAGTTATATTTATAAACGCGCAGCCTGAAGGTAGCGCGTTATTTTTTTAAAGGCTGATTTCGTATTATTAATAATATAATAATAAGTAGTAGTTATCGTACTTGACGATAAGTTACTACTCGTTTGTTTTCCGTATTCTACTTTGCTACACTTAACCTAAAAAGCAGGTGATAGCATGTGTGGTCGCTTTACTTTATTTACCGACTTTGGAACAATTATTGACCGCTTTAATATCGACTCAGCAATTGAAGAATCCCATTATAACCCAAACTATAATGTAGCTCCCTCTCAATCCGTACTTTCTGTGATCAATGATGGTGAAAAGAATCGTCTTGGATATTTACGTTGGGGATTAATTCCTCCCTGGTCTAAAGATATGAAAATCGGTTATAAAATGATTAACGCTCGTTCAGAAACAATTGCCGAAAAGCCAAGTTTTCGTAATGCCTATAAAAAGAAACGCTGTTTGATCCTTGCTGATTCTTTCTATGAATGGAAACGTACAAATGAACGTAAAATTCCTATGCGTATAAAACTTAAAAATAATCAACCATTTGGTATGGCTGGCTTCTGGGAATCTTGGAAATCCCCAGAAGGAGAAATGGTATACTCATGTTCTGTAATTACCACTCAACCAAATAAGCTAATGACTGAAATACATGATAGAATGCCAGTCATATTAAAACCTGAAGATGAACAATTCTGGCTAAATCCAACAAATACCGATACTAACTCGTTAAGTAAATTACTTGTTCCCTTTGACTTTGAACAAATGGATGCTTTTGAAGTTTCAAATGATGTTAATTCTCCAAAAAACAATTCACCTAACTTAATTCAGCAAATTTGTTAAAAAACAACAAATACTTATAGTGTTGTGTGAAAGCATTTATTGACGACAGTGAATTTGTGTTCAAGTTTAAATCTAATTCGAATAAAACGATTCTAGAGTCGAATTTTAAAATAGATGCTGCTGGAAAGTTAGTTATGAATTATGTATCTGGAAATTATAGAAATCTATGACTGTGATGTATCTTCAAGTATAAAAGTATATTTCATTTTTTTTTGTAAACAGACTGTCCTGCTCGAATAACTGACGATATCTTTTGAAACTATTGAAAATAATAGGATAAAAAGTTAAAATTAAATCAGATTATTTTTCTATTTTGGATTTTTCTTTTACTTAGTAAATGTAGAGCCTTTGGGTTCAGTTTTAATAGCAGCTGTGCTATTAACTGTCCTGAAGGCTTTTTTTTATGAAAAAAGTAAACGACAAAAAAGAAAATTAATAGAAATGAAACAAAATACTCACTAGGAGGGAAAGGTTTTGACGACGACTAAATTATTTGATTCTAATGTCTGTAGGAGGATTACATATGTATAAAATCACATGCTTTTGTCCTCTAGAACCTACAAAGTTAGAAAGCTTATTAAAGGGTATAGGATTTTCAAGTAAAAAAAGATGGATTGGAATGGTATTTTGAAGATATAGTTTTTCGTATTGAACCATTTAAAGGACATTCTAATCAAAGAGAAAAGGGATATAGAGTGTATTTTAATGGTAATAATACTATGAGCTTTGCTTATATGTTTGACCTTTCATTAGGAACTTTAAATACTACAATTACCTGTATTGAGTATATGTTAAGTGAGGAAGGGAAAAACTCTAATGATTGGCTATCACTTTTAGATAATAATCCATCTATAATTACTATTGACACAAGGGGTTTCTATCAAAAAAACAGTATAAATATAATTGTTACTAATAATACTGTAGTGTTCCAATTGAGAAGTAAAAAGAATACAAGCTTAAAATTAATAAGCGGGTTAAAAAGGATCGAAGAATTGGTTGAATATATTATTCCAACCACTTACGATCTTTTTTCATTTGAGGAGGAATTAGCATAATGGTTGATTTTTATACTAGTAAACATTTCTATCAAATTCGTGAAAATATATTATTGATTGACGGAAAAATAGAAGAAAAGGGCAATATTTCTGTATATCATCTTATAAAAGATGAACCCGCTTTTATTAAAATATCTCAAAAAGGCAATATACCAAAAATAATAAAAACAGAAGATGTATTATTCGTTGATAATTCATCAGAAATTTATCATGGCCAAAAAACAATTAAGAAACATTTTCTCGTGTCGGTTCTACTTAAATTTAATGAGTAAGAAAGATATATAACTACAGATATTTTGGCTGCTAACGAGGACCATGCAAAGAGAATTATCAAGGTAAACTATAGTATGTTTCATATTTTAAATATAAATGTTAAGAATGTGAACATTGTTAGGTTATTCAATAATATCCAATAAGGAAAAGGGAGAAACCACTATTACTATTATCACTAGTAGTGGTTTCTTAATGAAAAAGATTTAATTGACATACTTAATAAACGTGGATGGGATTATATAATCGAAAAAAAAGGAAACATTAGATTTATTTTAGAGAATCAAGAAATTATATGTTCTAAAGTGGACACAGAAGGCATTAAAAAAATCATACTTGATATTATAAACTGGTAAACTAGCAGGATTGCATTAGAGGGGAGAAAATCCTTTTAGAACAATTATTATAGATTTTAGATAAGAAACCTTTCTCTTATAACAGAAGCGCAAATAACAGCTATTTTGTAAGTTAGAGAGTATCTAGAACACATCCTTGACACTAAATCTATATTGGAGGAAATAAGATGTTATTAAAACATGTAGAATTAGAAGATATTGAAAATAATGATGGTTGGACTAATAAAGTTGACATTTATGGTTATGAAAATAAGGTATGGGTAATGGCTCATGGTTTTTTTAAAGAATACCCTACTAGGGATTTTGAGAATACAAAAAATAAAATTGATAGTATTATTGCTAAATTAAAAGAGGTGTCTTTTAAAATAATTTATATCAAACAATATTAGTACTAAACAAAGGGTATGGATAATATAATTTATCTATACTCTTTATTATATATAAATTATCTAGCTTTCTAGTTTTAATATTTTAACTTATTTTTAATAGTTTTAGATGTTTTAATATTTTATCGTAGCTTTAAACCCTTGGTACTAATAGGTTAATAGTAGACAATTATAGCAAAATTGGGATAAAATATAACATTTTTAGGATGAAATATAGCAATTTTGGGACGAAATATAGCAAATTTAGGGTGAAAATGTAACATTTTTGGGATAAAATATAACATTTTTAGGATATGTAGTTACCTTAGTTTTATAGTTTTAATATTTTAGGTATCTGATGAACCCTTGATATATCTGTGTTTAATGATAGTAAATATATCATATTTGGGATAAAAAATAACGTTTTTGGGATAAAGTATAACAATTTTGGGATCAAATGAACAAATGATATTTAAGCACGTTACATTTAGTTGATAATTTAAAGACATCTTTTATAAATTGCATTTCTTAAATTACTCGAGTCCACAGGATCTTTAAAATCATAATGATATGCATATATTTTTTATTAAAAAATATATTTAATACGCTCTTAAAAATTACTACTAAAAAACATCCCAAATATGTTATCTTTTTTCAGATTTTGAATTATAACATATTTGGGATGTTTTTTCTTTTAATAATTGAACTATAAAATTTTTGGGATGCAGTGTCTTTTGAAAAAGGAACTATAACATATTTGGGATAGTGTTATCTTTGGATAAGTGAACTATAACATATTTGGGAATGTTATCAATGGAATGAGTGAACTATAACATATCTGGGGTAGGGTCATCTATGGAAAAAGCGAAACTATAACATATTTGGGATAATGTTATCAATGGAATGAGTGAACTATAACATATCTGGGGTAGGGTCATCTATGGAAAAAGCGAAACTATAACATATTTGGGATAATGTTATCTATGGAAAAAGCGGAACTATAACATATTTGGGATAGTGTTATCTATGGAAAAAGCGGAACTATAACATATTTGGGATAGTGTTATCTATGAAAAAAGCGGAACTATAACATATTTGGGATAGTGTTATCTATGGAAAAAGCGGAACTATAACATATTTGGGATAGTGTTATCTATGAAAAAAGCGGAACTATAACATATTTGGGATGTGTTATCTACGGAATAAGTGAACTATAACATATTTGGGATAGTGTTATCTATGAAAAAAGCGGAACTATAACATATTTGGGATAGTGTTATCTATGAAAAAAGCGGAACTATAACATATTTGGGATAATGTTATCTATGAAAAAAGTGGAACTATAACATATTTGGGATAATGTTATCTATGAAAAAAGTGGAACTATAACATATTTGGGATAATGTTATCTATGAAAAAAGTGGAACTATAACATATTTGGGATAGTGTTATCTATGAAAAAAGCAGAACTATGACATATTTGGGGTAGGCAAGTTTAAGATATTACCAATTAGAATATTCTGAAATATAACAGTTAATAATCTTTTGTTATATTTCACTTTCTTTTCTCTGAAAATAATGTCATAATTTGTTTAAGATTACAAACTTGTTAGTAGGTGATAGTTTGATAGAAACAAAGCAAGTTGAATTTAAAGTAAATGATCTAATCATCCAGTCTAATGATTTAATAGAGGCTTATTATGATAATGAATTAACCACTTTAGAGCATAAGTTTATTCGATATGTTGCTAGTAAAATTAAGAAAAATGATTCCCAATTTCCAGACTACACAATTACTGTTAAAGAATTTGCAGAAGTCATGAATGTTAAAGGAAATAATTATCATAGTCAGGTAAAAGAGTTAGCTGATGATCTAACAAGAAAAAGAATAAAGATTCGCTCGTCTAATGATAAAATGGGATGGTTTCCATGGTTTAGCGCTATTATATATGATAATGGTACTGTTCATGTTTCTTTTAATCCAATAATTAAAGATTATTTAATTAGCTTAGACAGTAGATTTACAGGATATTCATTTGATGATATAAAAAAATTAAAAAGTGGATATACAGTGAGAGTTTATGAACTGTTAAAACAGTATGAGAAAATTGGAAAAAGAACAATAGAGCTAGATGAACTTAAAAGGATGATTGGAGTAGGGGATAAGTATCCTGTATACGGGAATTTCAAACAACGAATATTAAATGTTGCAAAAAAAGAATTAGAAGCAACTGGAGAATTATACTTTTCTTTTAAAGAAGTCAAACAAGGTAGAAAAACAGTAGCAATAGATTTTAATATTCATAAAAAAAGTCCTAAACAACAGACTCCTCTTTCAAAAGAAGCACAAGAATTTATTGAATCAGTAAAGAAATCTCTATATATTCATGGTATCGCTATTTCTGATAAGAAAATTCTATCCTGGAAAAAGTATGGAATAGAATTAATTTTAGAAGTTTTGGAAGAAATAAAGCATAGAGACATTGAAAATTATGAGAATTACATATCAAAAGTGTTAAAAAGTAAGTATGAAAATAAAGATGTTGATCCTGATATAGGAAAAGAGGAAAATACTAGCAAAGAAGTAATAGATGATATAAATGAAATAGATGAATCTCTATTAAATCTTGCTCGTCAAAACATCGTTGCAAAATATGCGCCTGGTAAGGAATTAATTCCAGATTATTTTCTAGAAAAAGAAGTAATTCCATTTTTCATGAAGTTCATGAACGTTAGTGAAAAAGTTGCAAGTGAATTATGGGAAAAATATAAAACAATTATTATGTATCAAATTAAAACCAAAAAAGATGAACAATTACAGAAACGATATAATAGATAACATAACAAAAAATAACTCAATGGGACTACCCCAAATATGAAGGTAAATCAAAGTTACCTAATATTTGGAGTAGTCTTTTTTGCGAAGGAGACTGAATAATGAGAAAGGAAAGAATACATTCAATTGATATTATAAGAGGATTTGCAATCTTAGGCATAGCTTTTGCAAATATATTACCACTAAGTGGTCCTCATTTATATGAATCCTCTCCAAGTAGTATTTGGATGGATCCTATTGATAAACTAGTAGAATCGATTTTATTTATCTTCGCTGAAGGTAATTTTTATTCCCTCTTCTCTATCCTTTTTGGTTTTAGCGCAATTATTTTTATGGAGAACGCAGAAGACAAAGGATATAATCCTTACTATTTATTCTCAAAGAGATTATGGATACTGTTTGCAATTGGATTTTTACATGCCTTTTTCATTTTTTATGGAGATATACTCATGATATACGCAGTAATCGGTTTGTTCTTACTTCCTGTATATAAAGTTCCTGGTCGTGTTATGATGCTGCTGATTGGTATATTTATGATTCCAATGTTGTTTGAATTAATTAAGATACTGTTATTTGATTATCAAATTGCAGCTGTTGATTATAACTTATTACAAAATGTGATTATTAATTATCAAACAGGGGGAAGAATTGCATTATTACAAAATACTGTTGATTGGTTAACGATTTACTCTATAGAAAATCTTCCATCTTTGTTCTGCAGTATTTATCCAATGTTTTTGTTAGGGATGATATTAGGAAAAAATAAAGCATTGATTACTAATATTAAGGGAATCCACAAATTAATGTGGGTGATAAGTGGTAGTATTGGTATTGCAATAAAAACATTAGCAATAATATATTCTGACTCCTACTTTTTAATAAGACTTTCAGAAATTTTTGGTAATATAAGCATGTCCATATTTTATGGTTTATCTATTCTGTTATTACTAAAAAAAACAGGAAAGCATTTCAAATTAATTGCTAATATAGGAAAAACATCTATGAGTAATTATTTATTCCAAACAACATGTTGTTTTTTCCTGTTTAAAGTATTTAAGTTATATGCACAAGTTTCACCTGGTCATTTAGTTTTTCTTTCTATAGCTTTAATATTCATACAAATATTATTAAGTAATTGGTGGTTAAAAAAACATAAGCAAGGACCCATTGAATCGATATGGCGTAAGTTAACTTACTATAAAAGGACTCCTTCCTATAATAGGGTTGATAAGAAATAGATATAATAGTAGAATGAAAATGTAACTATTTTATATTTTTAACATTTTAGCAGCCTTTTATCGGCTAGCAGTTTAGATATTAAACGCAGCGTCCTTTGGGATGATTTATTGAGTATTACACTTTATGTGTAATTCATTAAACCATCTCTCAGGGCGCTTTTTTGCGTTTTATATAAATAATATATTGAGAGGATGAAGAAAAATGATGAAAGAAACAATTAGTAAGGGGCCAGTTTTACAAGGAAATGTATTTGAGGAAAGTAAAAGAAAAGCGGAAAAAATTATTGCTAGTAAACCAATCTTACATTCTCGTCATAGTATCGAGATCATTTTGCCAGATGGGGAACGAAGAATATTTAAAGCTAAGTCAGTGTCAAAAGAACATGCATTTAATGAATTCTTAGTATTTATTGAGTGTTTAGAGCAAGGAATTAACTCAAAAGTAATGTGGAGGTATAAAGGCGATAAGGTTTATCATTTTAGTACAACTATCAACGAAAAACCTTCTACAATTACACGCTTAAAGAAAGCGATAATGGGATATTTTTTTGATATTGAATAAGAGCTATGAGGACATTTACATTTAATTAAGAGAGGTAGATTTATTATGAGTAGATATAACGACGCAAAGGAATATATTAAGTATTTTGGGGAGAATGACACTAGTCTTCCACATTT
This sequence comes from Niallia sp. M35, assembly GCF_050971705.1. NCBI lineage: Bacteria > Bacillati > Bacillota > Bacilli > Caryophanales > Bacillaceae > Niallia > Niallia sp. M35. Next base: position 130,937 of record NZ_JBPCEP010000015.1, on the reverse strand, counting down.
ACTGGCTATTATTGTCGGTGAAACCGTATGTGACTCAACGATCGATACTTTAGGTGAGTTAGGTTTTAGTGGGATTTCTCAATTATCTGAAGAGGAGCTATTGAAGTTCGAAGGAATAACTACGGAAACTTTATTTAGAATAAAAGCACTAAATGGAATCTTAAATATGGTACCAAAATTTGATTGGCAATCGGAATTTAAAATATCTTCTAAATTTGATGTAATTGAATATGTGAGAGATATTCGTTATAAGCAGGATTCACAATTAGATCTTTTATTTTTAAATAAGAATAATGTGGTTATAGGCAGACAAAATATTGTTAAAGGGACTAGAACACTCAATAAAGACTTAGTTCATTTGGCATTTCGACAAGCAATTAAAAGAAACGCTTCAAAAATAGTAGTCTGTAGTAATGAACCTGCAGGTTATGCAGTTTTAAAAGATGAAGACTATTCTTTATTCGACTATTTTTTATCTATATCCAATCTAATGAATGTTGAGGTACTTGATCATATTATTTTGGGTAAAAAAATGTGCGTTTCTATTGCGGAAGAGATTACGAATAAGTCCAAAGGAGAATTAGCATGAAAAACCAATGTAACCTAATAGGCCGATTGAGTAGAGATCCTTATTTAGCAGGTACAGAGGAAAATCCAGTCTGTTTTATGACACTTGCTGTAAATCGAAACTATAGAAATCAGCATGGAGAAAGAGAGGCAGACTTTATTCCAATTAAAGCATTTAAAGAGAAAAAGTTAGCTACCACTTGTCATAATAATTTACAAAAAGGTAGTTTAATTGCTGTTACAGCACGTTTGCAAGCAAAATTTAAGGATAATAAAACAGAAATTGAAATCATTGCAGAAGATATAGTCTTTTTAGATTCAGGTAAAAGGAGACTGAAGACTGAGGATGATGGAGAGAATAATCACAAATATTCATATGAGGAGAATTATCATCAAGAGGATATAATGCCTTGGGAAAGATAATATTGAGTAAACGTTCATTCTAATAGAATGGGCGTTTTTTCATGATTAAAAATAGGAGGAAATAACATGTCTCATATAGGTAACAAACGTGCGACACGTTGAGCTATAAATGACATTAAAAAAAGTCGTGAAAAGCTCGGATATGGGATTGCAAATTCATATCTAACTGTCATTCCAAACTATGAAATGAGGGAACTAACCACCCCGAAGCATAGTCACTAAGACTCCTACATGCGTCAACTCCCTCCGAAGGATTTGAGGTGTGAAGCTAGGTAAAGTCGATTGAAGTTGGTCCCAATGCTGTTATATGTAATGGTTCAACGATAAATCGGGTGTCTATAAAATATATATGGTGAGAATGTCCTTGTAACTGACGAACTTTCGAATGTACACAACTATAACCTAGATGATTAGGAATAATCATCGCCGTATAAAGCGGTACTTGTGAGGATGAGTAAGAATGTTTGTTATGAAAATCCTTAGCAACAAAGAAGGGTTGCTCCAGCAAGTAGTTGTAAAGAAAGCACCTAAGTATATATGAACAGATAGGAATGATTGGAACGTGGAAAGCGAGTAACGTGGAGGTTCGGAGACTTTTGAAGCGTTCATACGGAAAAGAGCAAATCTATAACGTGTGTTAATACTCGTGATGGTGGTGGCATGGTACCGAAGAAACAGGGATAACAAACTGTGGAGGGAAGGCCACTAGTCTAACGGAATTAAACAGAAAATTACTAGGGTAAGCAATCGGTTAGGACAAGTAGGCAAAATCCTTTTAAAGGAGAGTAGCGAACTTACCAATGAATGATAGTGTAAGATATTCCGAATATTATTTAATGCAACCAATTTTTGATAATCTATACGCCAAATCAAAAGAAAATTTTTCATTTTCTAATCTCTATGAACTAATTATTAGTAGAGACAATCTACTTTTAGCATATAGAAATATCAAATCCAATACGGGCAGTAAAACTGTTGGAACAGACGGATTAAGTATCAAAGATTATAAAATAATGGATGAAGCTACCTTTATCAATAATATCCGAGAAAGGTTAGCCAACTTCCACCCTAATAGTGTACGTCGAGTTTTCATTCCTAAAGCTAATGGAAAGGAAAGACCGCTTGGCATACCTACAATGGAAGATAGACTTATCCAACAATCCATAAAACAGATACTTGAACCAATATGTGAAGCGAAATTCTTTGAACATTCCTACGGTTTTAGACCAAACCGCTCAACACATCACGCTCTTGCAAGGATGCTAAACCTTATAAACGTAGGGAAAAATCATTATGTTGTTGATATTGACATTGAAGGATTCTTCGATAACGTCAATCACAACAAATTGATTAAACAACTATTTTCTTTAGGTATTAAGGACAAAAAGCTCCTGGCAATTATTAAAAAGATGTTAAAAGCCAATATTGAAGGTGAAGGGATACCAAACAAAGGTGTTCCACAAGGTGGAATACTTTCCCCTTTACTCTCAAATGTCGTTCTAAACGAACTCGACCATTGGGTAAGTGACCAATTTGAAACCTTCGACATTAGCAAACTAGGAAGTAAAGATACTCGTAAATACCGCTTTTTGCAGACCAAAACAAACATGAAGCAAGGCTTTATTGTTAGGTACGCAGACGACTTTAAAATCATCACAACTTCATATAATGAAGCGAAAAGATGGTATTTTGCAGTACAAAATTTCCTTGAAAAGAGACTAGGTTTAAATATCTCGAAAGAAAAATCGAAGATAACTAATCTCCGCAAAAGAAAATCCGAATTTCTTGGATTCAAAATTAAAGGGGTTAGGAAAGGAAAAAGAATCGTAGCACATAGTTTCATCAGCGATAAAAAGAAACAAGATATTATACAATCCTTACGCGAAAGAGCTAGAACACTATATCGTTCTAACACCCGAAAAGAAGCATATGAATACAACTCTTATATTAGAGGAATTCATAACTACTTTTCTGCTGCATCGCACGTTAGCGTTGATATGAAAGAAATTGCCTACAAAACTTACCGAACTATATGGAATAATCTTTCAAAAATTAGTGAATCAGGCAAATGTGAAGTGAAAGGATATGAAAGATACAATTACACTACCTTTTCCATCAAAGAAGTACCTTTAATTCCTGTTTCAGCGGTGAAATCTATCGTGGTGAAACAATTTCAACAAGATATTAATGACTACAGTCCGAAAGGTAGAGAGCTAAATAGTAAAGTCAATCTCATGTATAACATTCAAAAAGCTGTGCAACAACTAGCGAAAACTTACATTGAGAAAAGAAGCATTCAATACAATGATAATCGTGTCTCAAAGTTCAGTGCCAGTAAAGGCAAATGTTTTGTTACAGATGTGGACCTAACTAGAGACATTCACAACTATCATTGCCACCATATTACACCTATATATTTAGGTGGAACTGACGAATACGAAAATTTGGCTGTACTTCATAAATTTGCTCATATCTTGGTTCATGCTACGAAAGAGGAAACTATAGAAAAATATATGAGGTTGTTGAATATAAACGAATATCAACTAAAGAAATTAAACAAGCTTCGTAAAGCTTGCAAACTACAACCTATTAAAGACTAGTAAACTGTATAACCAGTTAGATGGGGCGCCGTATGAGGTGAAAGTCTCACGTACGGTGCTAACCGGGGGAAAAGTCGGAGATTACATCAAAGACTTACCTATCGGAACTAAAAGCAGGTTTTTTTGCAACACCTGAAACACAAGGTGAATATATCATTAAATTACTAAATGTCGAAGGTAGTGGTGTTTGGTTTGATCCCACTTGCGGAGAGGGAGAGATTCTAAATCAACTTGCAGCTGCCTTTAATAATGAAGAGACTATTATTAATACTTATGGAGTCGAACTTGATAGAAGACGTGCTGAACGCGCTTCAAAGCTTTTGAATCATTGTATAAATGCCCCTATAGAATCTATGGTAATACAAAATGAAGCTGTGTCATTCTTATTTCTTAATCCACCATATGATTTTGCATTAAAGGGGATGGATGATTCTTCAGCCAAAAGAAAAGAATGGGTTGAATTAGAAAGGAATTATAGATATCTAAAAGAGAATGGAATATTGATATATATTATTCCTTCATATCGTTTTGCAGATCAAAAAATTTCTAGGTTTTTAGCAACTAACTTTAATGAAGTTGGCATTATGCGATTTTCAAAAGAGGATTATGAAGACTATAAACAGTGTATTTTTATTGGAAGAAAAAAGGCAGGAAAATATAAAGGAATTAATGAAAAATTATATGATTTTTTATTAAGAATGGATTCCGAGGAATTTATATTAAAGAATGTAAATACGATTGATCAGATTGTAACTAGAGAATTTAAATGGAATGTACCAAGCGGTTATAAAAACTTATCTACATTTTATACAAAATTGGCAAATAAAGACGATTTTGTTGAAAGTATTAGAGAGAGTAAAGGATTCGAAGCTTTTATGAATAGAACCAAGCCACGCCAATTAAGTATAGGTGGAGAACCTATTCTGCCGCTTAATCAAGGGCAATTGTCTTTATTATTAGCAAGCGGAGCGATTAATGGTGAGCTAGGTGAAGGCGAAAATTATCATTTAGTACAAGGTCTTGAATCCGTTTCTAAAATTGTGGATGAAGAGGTAAAACATCACGACAATGGCAGCAAGACTGTAATAACTAAAACCAGAACAAAGAGGGATGTATCTGTAAAGATAATAACTCCAAATGGGATGATAAAAAAATTAGTGTGACGGTGATTGATATGATAAAAATTTTAGAATTATTCGGAGGTATTGGGGCCCCAAGAAAAGCTTTATTAAATCTGGGGGTTGATCATAAAGCTATAGATTATGTAGAGATAAAAGAAAATAGAGTACGTGCTTATAATGCTCTATATGACCATGCTCATAAACCACAATCCGTTGTTGGATGGAATCTGAAGCCGGATATCCTTATCCACGGATCTCCCTGCCAAGATTTTTCAAGGTCAGGATATAGAAAAGGTGGAAATATAAAGACTAAGACTCGCAGTTCATTAATGTTTGAAACGCTTAAAATTATAGAAAATATGGGGAAGTGGAAACCAAAAGTTGTAATTTGGGAAAATGTAAAAGGCGTTTTAGATAGAGACCTAATTGGCCCGTTTAACTCTTATATTCAACAAATGCGTAAACTAGGATACACAAATTCTTTCGATGTTTTAAATGCTGTTGACTTTGGTATTCCACAGCAAAGAGAAAGAGTGTTTTGTATATCCATTTTTGGAAAAGAGGCATTTGACTTCAATAAATTAGAAAGAACCCCAATGCGTCATATTAGTGAATTTTTAGAGAATAAAGTAACTGGCTCTCAGTATTTGGTTAATGTTCCAAGTATGTTGAGTAGAATAGAAGAATTTAACCCAGTAAAGGAAACGGATAAGTACAAACGTAGATTATCCGTAATAGAAGATTATTGTTGGACTATAACAGAAAGACAAGATCGATGTCCTAACGCTGGAATTATTAGATTAAAAGATAAAGTGGGATATAGATATCTAACTGAAAGAGAAGTATGGAGATTAATGGGTTTTGATGATAAAGATTTTGAATTAATCTTGGAACAATTCCCTTCTAGAAAGGGTTGTAGAAATGCTACTCTTTACGAACTAGCAGGAAATAGTATAGTAGTCCCAATTTTAGAAGCAATTTTTAAAGTTATTCTAAAAGAGGATTTTGCAGAAGATTTACTAACAAATACAAAAGGGCAATTAGAGTTGATTATTTAAAAATATAAAATGGAAAAAACGGATTAGATCTAATATTCTAATCCGTTTATTAGGAGGATATAAACATGAACTCACAATTAAGTATTTTTGACCTTAATATTAAGAAAGTTAAAGAAATAAGAACAGAAAAGCAAATTGATAAGAATGTTGCATATGACGTTGGAGACTTTATTACTGGTTCTAGAAAAGAATTAGATAAAATAAAAAGAAGATTTCAGGAAAATCATTCTGAGGAAGAATTAGAAAACATAGAAAAGCTTAATCCGCTTCTTTCAGAGGAATTAATAACCAAAAGAGAATTAACAAAATCTTTTTCTCTGAAGCTTGAGAAGGAAAATGGTGTAGAACCAGGAGTTGCTAAATTGAAGCAATTAATTATTAATAGAATAGATAAGGTTCCCGCTGTTCAAACAAAAGAGGGAAGAAGAGACTTTATGTTAGCAATCCAAAGTTTCTTAGAACTTATTAATAAAGTGAAAAAGTGGGACGATGTTTCAGACTTTATTGTTGGTTTTTCCAAAACGCTTATATTAGAAAGAAATAAAGAATCAGATACAAATTTCTTTATTTTAGGGAAAAGCTTCTTAAAATTTTTTCTGAGGGCAGGATATAAATCATCTATTAATACAGCATCAAAAATAAATACATGGGACGATATCTTTGGGAAAAAGGAAAATGGCGTAAAAGGTACAAAAAAGAAAAATAGTAAATGGGAAAGAGTATTACCAGAAAGACCTGATAGAAGAGGTGGGAAACCAAGCGCGGTAAAAAAGCCAGAAGATTTGGTGGAGTTGTTTGGATTTCGAGGAGTGCAATTTGGCCATTATATGGATGATGAAAAAGGCATGGAGCATTTAGTTCGAGCTTCAGAAGCAATTTTGGATTTAGCAGATGTACTTGAAATTGATGTTACTTCTTTATCTTTAGATGGAACACTTGGACTAGCGTTTGGAGCAAGAGGAAGAGGCGGAAATGCATTAGGTACTTATGAGGCTCTATCAAGAGTTATTAATATGACAAAAAATAAAGGTTGTTTAGGAATTCTCGCCCATGAGCTATTTCATAGCATTGATCACTACATTTACATTAAAAGTCATAAAAATACAAGTAGTAGAGGATATGGAACAGAATGTAATACACTAGGTGAACAAATACCTTCTCAAATAAAAAGTGCCTTAGAATATTTATCTGAGAGTTTAAGAGAAGGAAATGGAACAGCATATTTCATAAACACAAACAAAGATGATGTTACTTATAGAGGAGTTGCTTTAAAAAGAGATTATGAACGTTTTAACGGAGATATAGCATTAGCTATAAAAAAAGAATGTACTATTCAGCAAGATAGCATAAATAGAAGACTTGATTTTTCTCAGTATTATGGAGCATCAGAAATTTCACTAAAGAAAGAAAAAGAAAAACTCAAAAGAAGGGCAAAAAGAGAAGTTAAAAAATATGCATTGGCTATGGCTTGGTATCATGAAAAAATTACTGGAGAAAGAGTTGAAAGAATGCCTTATCCAACTGATAAATCACAATATTACCTAAATGCAATCGAGTTAGACGATGGAAATGAATCTAAATATTGGAGTAATATTATTGAAATGGCTGCAAGGGCGTTTGAAGCTTACATTGCAGATAAACTATCAGCAACTAATAGACGTAATGACTATCTAGTGTATGGGACATCAGATGAGATTGCTTTTCCTCAAGGAAAAGAGCGAGAAAAAATAAATAAAGCTTTTGATATATTATTTGATACATTAAAGATCAATGACATATTATAAATCAAAAAATATAAGAAATCCAAGATATCTAGCTCAAGATACCTTGGGTTTCTTTTTTATATAAAAATTACTATTAACTTCTTTATAACTCTAACTTTAGACCCTAACATTTTGTTTATTCTTTATATATACTTTATACTATAGTTTTATTATGATGATGGTAAAATGATAACTAATAGCCAATTTAATTGAAGAGTGAATAAATAAATGGAGTGTCCAAAGGACTTTAAAAATAAAGTTGTTTTCTTCCTCAAAATGGTTATAATATAGGTAATATGTCATTAGCGTTACAAAAGAATAGGAAATTTATAAAGAAATTCACTGTATACCGGAACTTTATTACTTAATATCTAAAGTGTAATAACAGCTAAGTAAACGTTGGTTTAGTTAGCTTTTTTTTGGTGAATTATATACTTTATTGAGAGATATCTATAGAAATTTATAAAATGTTTGTATATATAAGTTAAAATAAATAGAAGATGATATAAGAATGAGGGATATTAAGATGGAAAATTACTTATTAAAACGGATAGGTTTTACATCTGAAGATAATTATGTGATTTTATATTCTTTGTTAAAGGAAAATTTTACAAATTGTAATGAAAATATAAGATCTAGTGTTTTACTTTCTATAATTCAAGAAAAACCTAAAAATAGATGTAAAAAAGTCCAAGAAGTAAAATTGCTAATTTCTAAGGAACAAGCCGATTACTTATTAAAAATTAATGAAGAAAAAGAGTTAATAAGAGAAATAAATTCCATCATATTGAAATAATTAATACCTTTGGAAATTAATCCTATTGAATAATTCCAAAAAGTATGTTTTAATAAATTCAATATTAAATACAAAGGGAAAAACCCTATGAAAAGGCCAAATTTCGATTTGGTATTTTGTCATAGGGTTTTTCCCTTTTTGTTTAATCCATAAACAAAAGCTTGTATGATAAAATAAAAAAAACCACCTAGATACAATTAAACTATCAGGCGCTAAACTGATAGTAGTTTAATTGAGTGAAAGCGGGAGTTTTCTAAACTTATATTCTTGAAAATATTTTAACATAAATATATGTTTTAGCAAGTAAAACTCCTTCTTTAATTTGTTTACTTGGGTTTACTTAGGAGGAACAATAGTGGAAGAAGAGTATTATAATTTAAAAGGTAAAAAGGATAAACTAAAGTATTTTCGATTAAAAGATACAGGTATGTTTACGCAAAGAAGTAAATTGATAAATATAGAGGATACTCAAGAATATAAAACCTATTTTTACCCAGAGCAAGATAAATTGATCTTTGAGGAAAATCAAGTTAGAAATTTTAGTTTAGACGAGCACGGAGAGTCTATTCCAGCAATTGATGGTGAACTTACTATTTTTAATAACTATTTTTTTGACTTTTGGGGATTTTATCTGGGAGACGCCACACGATTATATGCATATTTAAAAAGACATGCTTATGGGGAAAAAGACTATGTGTATCCCAATTTTGAATTGATTTCAGAGAAAATGGATAAATCAAGAAAAACATTACATACCTATTTAGATATACTAGAGCATTACGGCTTTGTCTATAAGTTTAATGTAATAAATGAGTCTCGGAATAATATGGAAGAGAGTCCTATTTTTAAAGTCAGGAAACAAACTCCTTTATTATCTAAAAAGCTAATAGAGGGAGATAATAATATAATTATCCCTGAAAACGCACCTGCTCATGTAAAGAAAATGCTAAAAAAAGAGCGTGAAGGATTACCTCCTAGATTACGCAAAGAGCACGAAGTTTTTACCAAGAAGCATTTAAAAAACAAAGCGGATATCCTTCCAGAACAATTAGATTATGAGGAGATTTACAATAAATACTTACAATATAAAGATATACTTAAAAATATTCATAAAAAAGTTCAAAGTGAAGAAGTTGACCCAACTATTACCTATTCTGAAACAGAGGTACATTTAAAAAAGAATATGACACAAGATGAAAAACTGCTTTTAGCTGTTGTTCTAGAATCTGCACAAGCAAATATTTCTAAACCCTCTTTCGATACTTGGTTTAAAGATATCCTAATAAAAGTTCAAAATAATATTTTAACTATTTATGCACCGAACGAATTTGCTATGGATTGGCTAGAAGAAAGATATAAAGATAATATAGTAGAATGGGTGAATAAAACAGGTAGTTGGATCACTGACATAAATTTCTCCCATTATGAATGTTATAAGCAAGTTTAATTAATATTAATCCGACCGTCACCCAATAGGCTGCAAAGACAAAGGGGAGAAAAGAATAGGGAGGTTGTCCACCTCCTGCGTCTTTGTAGGCATCCCACATGCAAAGAAATACAGACAGGGATAAAACATCAACCATCCATAATTGGTTTGCTCGATTGCTTCTTCAAGCCTTCCATTAAAACTCAATAAGATAACTTCATTAAAGTTTACCTATACAGATAGTAAATACGTTTGGAACTGGTGATTGAAGGAAAAGAAAACTTTAATTTTATTTCAATAAAAAATTCCTTTAAAAAAGAACTTAAGAACTTACTTCGTTATGTATTAAATTCATATCTTTTTGTAGAAATGCACGAATTTCATCTAGTGTAAGCCCCATCTGACGTGCAAGCAAAATTAGCTCAATCCCATTCTGTGTCTAAAGTATCATTATCCAACCTATCAACCACCCCGAAAATTGACCTATGCAATTTCCTTTTATTGTATATCCACATATCCTTTTTACGAATACGATACTGGATTCTATTTAAAGTTTATGTCGTTTTTTAGGAAAATCTATTTATTTTTTTGTGGAAATCTCAAGCGCGAAAGCAGGACATTAAGTCGTTTTTTTACTAGGGGTACAGTCAAGAAAACGAGGATATATTTACTAGCCATATGGGTGGGTAGTAAAGGTAATCTGAAATGTTGTATGTATCCTATAATGAATTTAAATTATTCTTTTGTTTAATATTAAATGGGATGGCAGGAGGTGAAAAAGATGCCAAATATTTTTGAAGCAGTAACTAATACGTTAAAAACGTTAGTTGTTGATGAATCAAATTCACCACTTCATACAGGAGAAGTAACAAGTTGTTGGACTTACTATACTTCTATAAAAGAGTTTATTCGTTTTGAAGAAGTTGGGTTGAATACAACAGTTGATGATGAAGTGCGTGAAATGTTGACAGATGCAATTAAACTGTGTGAGAAACAAGTGACTCAATTAGAGGAATTTATGAAAAAGGAAGGAATCCCACTACCTGAACTGCCAGCATCTAAGCCAGCATCAGACCCAAATGATATTCCGTTAGGTGCAAAATCAACTGATGATGAAATTACAAATGGTGTTGGAATTAAGGTTGCTACTGCAATTATGCAGTGTGCTACTGGTCAAGCACAATCGATTCGGAATGATCTTGGACTAATGTGGGTAAAATTTCATTTGGAAATGGTTACCTTTGGAACAACTCTAAAAACATTAATGCAAAAAAGAGGTTGGATTAGAGTTCCTCCATATTACTATCCCCCAGGAATGCCGAAACAATAAACAAAAAGAGCCAATTTTGGCTCTTTTTTAATCTAGTTCAACTCGAATTGATTTTTTAGTTACTTCTTTTTGACCAATGATAAAATAAAGGCTGAACTGTACCCTATTGATAAGAAAATAGACGGATCGGTTTCTTACATAAAACAATTACGCTAAGAGAGACTAAGTATATTATTTACTTTCTTTGTTAACCATAGTTAAGAGTGTTAACAGTATTAGAAATAGGAGGGCCATGCATTTATGAAGGCTGTAACTTATCAAGGACCAAATCATGTACAGGTTAATCAAGTAGAGGATGCAAAATTAGAAAAAAAAGACGATATTATAGTTAAGATTACTTCTACTGCTATTTGCGGATCTGATTTGCATTTATATCAAGGTAACATGCCATTACCCCCTGGATATATTATTGGCCACGAACCAATGGGTATTGTGGAAGAAGTTGGACCTGAAGTTACAAAAGTAAAAAAGGGAGACCGTGTTGTCGTTCCCTTTAATGTTTCATGTGGACATTGCTTTTATTGCCAACATGAAATGGAAAGCCAATGCGATAACTCAAACCCTCATTATGATTCTGGCGGATACTTTGGTTATACTGAGAAGTTCGGTAACCATCCAGGTGGTCAAGCTGAATATTTAAAAGTCCCTTTTGGAAACTTCACTCCCTTTGTTATCCCGGAGTCATGCGAATTGGAGGATGAGTCACTGCTCTTTTTATCGGATGTTCTGCCAACAGCTTATTGGAGTGTAAAAAATGCAGGTGTAAAATCAGGCGATACAGTTATTGTTCTTGGATGCGGACCTGTTGGGTTGATGGTACAAAAATTTGCCTGGATGGAAGGTGCAAAGCGTGTAATAGCAGTTGATTACTTGGATTACCGAATCAATCATGCAAAAAAGATGAACAATGTTGAGGTATTTGAGTTCACAAAATACCCTGATATGGGGGAACATTTAAAAGAAATCACACATGGTGGGGCAGATGTCGTCATCGATTGTGTAGGTATGGATGGAAAGAAATCACCCCTAGAGTTTCTGGAACAAAAATTCAAACTGCAGGGCGGAACCCTTGGACCTATTCAAATTTCTACTAAAGCTGTCCGAAAGTATGGGACAGTGCAAATGACTGGTGTTTACGGAGGTAACTATAATCTATTTCCATTAGGTGCATTTTGGATTAGAAATATTAATCTTAGAATGGGACAGGCTCCAGTCATTCATTTTATGCCAGAATTGTTTAAAAAAATAACAAATAACGAATTTGACCCAAGAGATATTATCACACACAAAATGTCCCTTGAAGAAGCAAGTCATGGTTATCGAATTTTTAATAATCGTGAGGATGAATGTATAAAAGTCGTTTTAAAACCGTAATACTCTTCTCTTTCCAAAAAGACTTCATAAATTGTATAGAAGTCTTTTTGTCTGTTATTATTTAGATTATTGGATAATTCAGCTCGTAACTTGGGTAGCAATAATATGGTGGTCTCATTCCTATTTTTGGCATGGGCCAGGAATCCTCCATATAGACCATCTTTACTTTTTCATTTGAATGGTTTACTAGCAATAGCTTTACTTCTGGATTAAATTCATATCTCAAAATGGTAACCCCTTCCATTAGGAATGTGTGGATTCTCCCCCATCAACATGAAGAACTTGACCAGTAACAAAACGAGAATCATCAGAAGCAAGATAGACAAAGGTTGGTGCGAGTTCAAATGGATGGGCAACTCGTTCCATTGGATTAAATGCTCCATATACAGCGACTTGGTCTGACGAGAAACTTGCTGAAATAAGTGGGGTCCAAATTCGGCCGGGGGCGACGGCATTGACTCGGATCCCTTGTTTCACGACATTTTTAGCCAAGGCACGTGTCCAACCAACTATTGCGCCTTTTGTGGCCGTATAATCAATCATTTGCTGCTCACCTACATACGTCACCACTGAAGAAGTGCCAATGATTGAGCTGCCTGGTTTTAAATGAGGAAGCGCTGCTCTTGTTGTGTAAAAATGAGAGTATATATTAACTTTGAAAGTGTCATCGAATTGCTCATCTGTAATGTCAAGCAGACTTAGTTGTTGGAATTGGATACCAACGTGGTTACAAAGAATATCAAGACGTCCAAACGTATTTACTGTTTGTTCTACAATGGAGATACACTGTTGTTTGTCTCGCAAGTCCCCAGGCATTAGAAAACAACGTTGTCCGAGTTGTTCAATCCTCGTTTTTGTTCTATTTGCATCCTCGTGTTCATCTAAATATGAAATAGCAACATCTGCTCCTTCTTTAGCAAACGCAATTGCTACTGCTGCACCAATACCACTGTCACCCCCTGTAATAAGTGCTACTTTTCCTGTTAACTTTCCACTCCCTTTATAGTTCGGGTTTTCGATAATTGGAAGGGGTACCATGAATTTTTCCACTCCGGGATGGCGCAGCTGGCGCTGTTCAGGTAAACTTATCGGAATTTCTTCGTAACGTGTAATTTTCCCATAGTTAGGGTACATGGGATAAGGTTGAGTTTTCATGTTCGCTTTAAACATTTGTTGCATTTGCTTTATTTGGTCTAATTGACGACTTTGATCCTTTTGATCCATGGAAACCTCCTATAGAAATAATTTTCTTCTATAGAATGTTTATGTTGTTCACTACAAATATAGTAAAAAAAGTGTGAAAAAAGTTGTTACTTTCAACACAGAAGCGTATTCTTCCTCAAAAGAGACACCTTTTTTCTTTATTGAACTGACCTTTAGGACTAGGAGCTTTACTCAACATTCTACCCCTCTAACGGATCAACTTATTGTTACTTAACAGTTTTTTAATCCCGGCTACCTCAAGAATAGTACCTAAAAAAATAGGTCAACTAGAAAAAACCGGCTAACCACATAATACGATTTGGCCCTTGCTGAATAACAACAAATACGTTTTGTTGTTCCACAAATTCTTTTTTTTATTGTTTTTGAACTCTCTAACTGATTCTAGCAAACTTTCTGACTCTCTTTCTCCAAGCTCTTCAAGAAAATCGGTGAATTCTCCTTCTCCGTTTTTATCACTAAAATCATCCATTAAGTCATTAAACTCCCATTCTATGATTTCTAACTCTTGCGATGTACAGGTTTCTAAAAAATCCATCGTGGCATACATATCATCACGAAGATTGGTGTAAATTTCCCATGAGTCCTAGTCCCACCATCTTTAATCCCATCGGTTCATCATCCATTGAATCTTTTCAACATCTACATTCGATTTACTCCTCTTCATTATATTAAGGATATACTTATTTCTCTTGCTACAGGCACATCGAATGGAAGTTACGGAGGTTTACGATTGAGATCAATACGATATTTCCCAAATCGGTTAACATGTGCCGTCACATAAGGGCTCAAATAAGGAATCAATTCTTCATCATATCCATTTCCATCTTGCATGTAGTCTTGGAGGATACGAGATAAAGTGAAGACGTTGTAAAAAATGAGACAGTTAGCAACAAGGTGATTATATTTAATCATTTTTCGTTGCTTTTCCCGGTCATTTTCAGCGATGATACCTTCACCACCGAAGAACAGCCACTTTGTAAACCCATTAAATGCTTCACTTTTGTTGGTAGCTGACTGAATGGTAGCTCTAAGTACCTCGTCAGCAGCCATATATTTTAACAAGAACATGGTCCTGATCACTCGCCCTAGTTCCCGGAAGGCTTGAAATAATTTATTCTTTTTTGTGTATGTCCCTAATTTATTTAGAATGGTAGAAGGGGTGATCTTCCCGGCTTGAATGGACATGGCCACCCTTAACATGTCTGGATAGTGTGTTTCAATCTCATCTGTAAAAAGGTCATCAATATGATCGTAAACCTCGTCTTTACTTGGACGGAACAATTTTAACTTCTTCCAATTACGAATTCTAGGCATCAGTTGAATACCTAATAAAGCAGACAGTCCAAAAACGGTTGTACTCTGACCTTGCAAGAAATAAAAAGGGTTGCCCAAGAGGACGCTAAAACCGACCTTTTGGGCAACCCTTTTTTTCTATATCTGTATTATGATTTTTCTGTTATTTTATTTCTTACTTTTCCCTGTCTTATCACAGGCTGATATTGTAATAGATGACTTAATTGAATGAAAAACAATATTACCTAAAATGGAAAATGCGTATTTAACTAACAAGTAAATAGCTTCGATTGACAGCTTATTTTTCAAATAAGATTTAAGACATGACTTCAACAAACGGGTCGATTGTTGAAGATCATAGGCAGAAAATGATCAAACTTTCTTATAAAAAATGTATACTAATTCACAGGGGAACAATCCATTTTAATCAATCTTTTTTTAAAATGGATTGTTTTTATTTTACTCTTTTTAAACCACAGGCTCTGCCTGTGTGAAAATAAAACTTGTAGAGTCGTATTAGAAAAAAACTCCAATCGTTATAATAGAAGATGGCCGTCAAACCAACTTCAAATAACGAGAGGAGTTCTGCTCATGTCGAGCGACAATAGTTTATCACATAGTGTGTCCTGAATGCTAGAGGATGCTGAAAGAATTATAGTAACCCAAAAGCAATGCTTTCTAAGAGATGGAAGTAGGTCTTCCGCAATCGACATACAGGTGTAGATTGCAAAACACCCATAGGTGCTGTAGTCAAAAGCTATGGTATTGAGCGTATGAGGAAAAGGCAGTAAAGAAACTGTCAGTTGGGTGCCACAAAGCTGAACGAGAGTGAAGAACTGATGAAGCATCGTTAAGACTTACAAGTATAGTCAAAACCAGAGTATTGTGTGGACGCTGGGATAAATCTATCGGAAACCTGTTTACTGGATAGATGGCTGTCGGTGTTGAGGTTACAGGAGTGTGGCATAGGCTCTTGGGAGGAACAGGAGAATCTTGTATTGCTATGTTAAACGGAAAAATACAAGCTTACAAATATGCGAGTATGAAAGTAGGGATGAGCAGTACAGGTGCGGAAGAATTCGTAGTAGTGGGGAAGCTGATGTAATGTCAGTGGAGCGAAGGGGTTCTGTCATTAAACTTCTTGAATATTACAACCAAAAAATGGGAGGATTTTATGAAAGAGGGGAAATCATTTCGGATTTCACAGAATGAAATACTGAATGCCTATAAGGCAGTCAAGGCAAACAAAGGCGCAGGTGGGGTAGATGGCATAGAAATAGATGAGTTTGATAAAGATTGGAAAAACAACCTTTATAAGCTCTGGAATAGAATGTCATCGGGAAGCTATTTTCCTAAGCCGGTGCGTGGAGTGGAAATACCAAAGAAGAATGGGAAAATGAGACTGTTAGGAATACCAACGATCGAAGATCGTGTGGCACAGATGGTTCTGAGAAATCGGATAGAGCCATTAGTGGAACCAATATTCTATGAAGATTCCTATGGTTATCGTCCAAGAAAATCTGCATTGGACGCAGTGGGACAAGCGAGAAAACGATGTTTTCGTATGAAATGGGTTGTAGAGTTTGACATCGTAGGACTCTTTGACAATATAGAACATGAACGATTGATGAGATTGATAGCGTATCATGTGAAAGATAATTGGATTATTTTATATATTAAAAGATGCCTAAATACATCCATTCAAATGCCAAACGGAGAGATTTTTGAAAGAAAATCGGGAACCCCTCAAGGCGGAGTAATCAGTCCAGTTCTTGCGAACCTATTTATGCATTATATGTTTGATGATTGGATGGTAAGAAATTTTCCAAATTGTCCATGGGAGAGATATGCAGATGATGGACTGATACATTGTGTTAGCAGAAAACAAGCGGAGTATGTACTTGACAGATTGATAGAACAGATGGGTTATGCTGGTTTGGAAATACATCCTGAGAAAAGCAAAATCGTTTTCTGTCAAAGAGATAATAGGCAGTTGGAATCAGATAATCATTCATTTATCTTTTTGGGATATTGCTTTAGGCAGAGAATGGTTAAGAGCCAAAAGGGGATATACTTTATGGGGTTTACACCTGCGGTCAGTAAAGAAGCTGGGAAAAACTTTAGAGAGAAAATCCGAAATGTAATAAAGGAAATGAATACAACTGATATAGTGCTGCTGTCACAAAAACTAAATCCCATCATTCGTGGATGGATGAATTACTTTATGAAATACACTCCAAGTGAAGCATTTAGACAAGGTATAAATTATGTGAATCTAACATTGACAAGATGGTTAGTAAGAACAAGGAAAAAGGTTAGACGAAGCTATATAAAATCACAACATCTTTTGTATCGTATAGCAATGTCAAATCCGGAAAGATTCTACCATTGGAAAGTGGGCTATATGCCAGTGAGATGACAAGAGCCGTATGATGGGAGACTATCACGTACGGTTCTGTGAGAGATTTGGGGTGAAACTCCCCTTATCTACTCGACCAAGATGGAATTGTAAGTATCATATCGTATTTATTCCCAAATACAGAAGGAAAGTAGTATATGGGAAATTAAGAAAAGATATAGGTGCTATATTGAGAAAACTATGTGAAATGAAAGATGTAGAAATAATGGAAGCACATGCCATGCCAGATCATATACACATGCTGGTAAAAATACCACCGAAAATGTCTGTTTCGTATTTCATGGGATATTTAAAAGGTAAAAGTTCATTGATGATCCATGATAGACATGCAAATTTAAAATATAATCATGGAAATCGAACGTTTTGGGCGAAAGGATATTACGTAAGTACGGTTGGATTAAACGAAAAAACAATTGCAAAGTATATACGAGAGCAAGAAGCAGAGGACCGTTTGCGAGATAATATGAGCAAACGAGAATACGTCGATCCATTTAAAGATAAGTAGGGAGAGTAAACGGTTGGCGGTCAATTTAGAGGTCCCTTTAGGGGCTTCGTTGGTAAAGTGCCCTTATAGGGCGAAATTAAAACCGCCGGTTCTACCGGCGGATACTTACTTTGTCCATAAATATGGTTTTGTAAGGTGTTTTTGATCAAACTTTATTCTAAAGCTACACTATCTAAAATGTATGTGGAATGGGGATTCGTATGCTTGTAGAGGCAATATGCAAGGAAAAAGGGATTACTCAAACTCAAGTAATGAAAAGTGGAGAACCAAAGATGAAGAATTTAAACCTTTTTGAAAAAATAAATACTCTTAAGGAAAAAAATATTATTGATGAGGCTCAAAAACAGGTTCTGCCCCAGATTAGAGACATGGGGAATCATACTAAAAACACATGAAGTAAGAATATTAAAACAAGCTCTTCATGTTGTTGAGTTTGTACTCTATAACATATATGTGCTACCGAATATTACCATTATCACCAAGCCGAAGCGATGTAAATATTTCTTAATTCAAAACTATAAATAATGTTAAAGTTATCCACTAAAATTTCCGCATTATCAAAATTGTAATGGGGGTTGTAGTTTTTTCAAAGCGTTTTATAAATTTCACAACACCCCATGTAAAATTTACAAAGCGGAAATATAATATGGGTTGTAAAAATTACAAGGCGTAATTATCTAACAATTTTCGCTTTGTAAAATTTTCAACCCCTATTGTGAAATTTTCAAGGTATTTATAGGTTGAGAAATTTACAAGGGGTGGTTGTAATTTTTGCAAGCAAATAAATACTAAGTTAATAAAAACAAATCTTTTAAAAAGATATATTATATAAGGGAAAACCAATTTTGTTATCTACTTGTCTTAAAAGAAAAGTAGGGATATAATACCACTATACAAATGTTTCGTACTTTTATTTTTTATTTGCAATCCCTTAAGGGATTAGCAGTCTTAATATAACGTTAACAGCCTTTGTGGTTGATGAAAATAAATAGCTTATAAGCTATTTATCTACATTAAATCACAAAGGCTTTTTTGCGTTATTTTAATGAAGCACTTGTATAGATGAATTCATAACAGAAAGGATTGAGAGAGGTATGACGACGAAAAAGCAATCTAAAAAGAGAAAATTAAAAGAGGGTACCAAGAATTCTAGGACCACCAAGGAACTAGTAAAACAAATCGAAAAGAAAGTAGAACAGGATGGATATTGCATTTTAAAGCAGATTCATCATGGGAATGAAACTTACCATAAAATTTGGTGGTGGATGGAAATAGAATTAATGATTGGAGAATATGACGTAGCAGCTAACAAGGTTAAAGAAATAAAAGATATCAATATCGAAAATCGACAGAATCTACTAGATATAGTAGCAGGATTAGAAGGAAGCGTATCCCTTGTGCCGCTTGTTAAAGATTAAACCAATCAGGAAGCACAATGTAATGGGAAATGAGATTATAACCACACACAAAGGTGAAAATATGAACATAGAAACTGTTCAGTTCTCGTATTTCAAATACAAAGATAGATATATAGAATATTGCGGTTATCAATATAACCAATATTGGTTTTTGATTCATAATTCAAAAAGATCCGAAGTAGTGTCTATATCTAATGAGCTTTGTCCATCTTTTGATACAGCAATGTCTTATATATCTAATATGTATATTGATAAAAAAATGAAATAATAAAAGGGAGGTGCCCTACCTAATTAGATAGAGGCATCGATGCTTTCTATTCTTATTAGGTAGAAAGCATGAAGGAAACTAAAACGATAAGTATAACAGAAGAGTTAATAGAAACACCAAAAATGATTGAAGTATATCTTGATGATGCATGGCAGACTGCTTTTTGCTATGGATTAGCCTATGAAAAACCAAAGCAAAATTGGCAAAGAGCAAAACTGCTTTTAACTATTATTGCTGGTAATGATTCTACTGTACAAGCTATGAAGGCTGCTATTGATATAGGATCAAGTGGTTTGTCTTTCGGAAACGGAGAGAAAGGCTTAACAGATTATACTTATACAAAAGAATTGGAACTCTATACAGAAAAAGGGAAATACGAAAAATTTCCAATGACTATTATTAATAATAGAAAAGCAATTGTTGTTGTTCATGATGAATTAATGGGAAATGATGATTATATTTTATCTTTTACTGGGGATCCAGCAGAAGACTTACGTACAGTTTTAGGCGGAGGCAAATTTGGACTACATATCTTACCCGAATGGAAAGATATTATTTTTCATGAATTTTTAAATATAGGAATTTTACAATCTGTAGATATTTACTTTGATTCTAAATTATTTCCAAAAGGATTTTCCTTATTTAAGTTACAAGCTACAGAAGAAGAGGTTGATAATTTAATCTCTAAAATGATTAAAGAGAAAAAGTTAAGATTCCGCAAAGAGGGTACTGGAACTGAAGTAGAAATGGTATCAGATTTGACAGAGTATATGCAACAAAATGTTGAGGGAATGATTAATAAAGTTAGCAGAGAGGTATCACCAATTCATAATCCTTTAGTGGATCATATTAGTCCTAAAATTAGTACTTATAAACGTGAATTGTTTCCAGTTCAAGCTCATGTAAGTACTGCTGTAGCGAAAAAACTTGCTAAGAGTAAGGCTGTAATCATCCAAGGCGAAATGTCGACAGGTAGTGCGGCACGTTCCGCTATAAGTGTAGCTTAAACACGAAAAGCGGGGGCCGAATCTTTATAAGATTGGTTACAACTCTTTAAACGATTTACAGGGTGAAATTTCCCTGTCATGGCTAATATTCCAAGTCAAGTCATGTCTATGAGACTCCTACATGCGTCTATCATTCCAATGTGATAGAGGTCTGAAGCTAGGTGAAGTCGTCCTTGAAGCGAACTCGTTGAACGTGGATATAGGGCGGTAGGCTTTAAAAACATTCTATGATGAGCGAAATCGAACCCTCGTATGTACGCTCCGTTACTCATTCCCCAACCTAATAACGAGATATATGGTTGGGATTTGCGTGAAGGTATTTCTCTTTTGCCAGTAGAGAAATTGCTTATATAGGTCTTTCCAGTGCCTATATAAGATTCATGAGAGTTAGGAATAGTCTACTCATGAACAAGTAGCGCCGGAGTATAGAGGGCATCTAAGGAATGTAAAAGAAGGGCTGGTTTAAAGGGAACGTGCGAGAGCCAATAAGTGGAGGTATTGGAACTTATGAAACTTATTGGAAGTCAGCGACACCATAGTACCAATAATGAATAGCCGTTTGTATCTTGCTATAAGTTGCTTCTGCAACGAAATGTAAGAGAGGGTAGAAACTATTCTAGGGAAGGGTGTTAGTCGAGAAGTATTGCACTAATTGAGGAAAATGTTCAAACGAACCATGTGAGAGTAAAAGAGTTAATTCATTTCGGATAGTCCATTTTCTCTAATCAAGGGGGCGATCCACATAGAAATGAAGGATAATAAACAATTTCCACAAAACGAAAAAGAGCTAAAACTAGCACTTGATAGTATGTACCGATTAGCCAAAGAAAGCAATAAACCTTTCTATAACCTTATTGAACTTATGAAGAACGAGCAGACTATACTGACCGCCATTCATAATATCAAGGGTAATAAAGGAAGCAAAACTGCTGGTATTGATGGTAAGACTATTGATTACTATCTTCAAATGGACAGAGATAAGTTGATGTCCCTAATTCGTAGGAATATCAATAATTATCAACCTAGTCCAGTAAGAAGAAAGTACATTCCCAAATCAGATGGTAAGCAACGTCCCTTGGGTATTCCTAACATGATAGACCGCATCATACAAGAAATAGCCAAAATTGTCATTGAACCCATAGCAGAAGCTAAGTTTTACCATTACAGCTTTGGTTTCAGACCAATGCGTTCAGCTGAACAAGCCATTGCTGAAACACTAGAACGTATTAGGAGAAGCAAAACCTATTGGGTAATAGAGGGCGATATTAAAGGATATTTCGATAATATCAATCATAATAAGTTGATTGAAATAATGTGGACATTAGGAATCCGAGACAAAAGAGTGCTTATGATGATTAAGAAGATGATAAAAGCAGGAATTATGGAAGAAGGTAACTTCAGAGACAGCGTTAGTGGTTCACCACAAGGCGGTATCATCTCACCTCTTCTGGCTAACATTTATCTTAATTACTTTGATTGGGAGATTGCTAGAATGTTCCAAGAGCATCCAGCTAGGTATAAGGTCAAAGACGTTTCTCGAAATGGGTTACAACGTGTTCGTCAAAGACACGAAGATACATTTCTAATCAGATACGCAGACGACTGGGTTATACTCTGTAAAAGTGAGGAAAATGCCAAAAGGATTCTCAAAAAAGTGGAGAAATATTTTAACCACCAATTGAAACTGGAGCTATCCAAGGAAAAGACCTTAATTACTGATGTGAGAACTAATAGGGTCAATTTCTTAGGATTCTGGATTTTTGCAGAAGAACATCGGCTTAGAAAAGGCAGCATACAAGGAAAAGCTATTCCTAATATGGATAAAGCCAAATTGAAAATAAAGGAAATTAATAAAGATATTAAAACCCTTTATGACCATCGCGGTACTAAATCCAAACAGGTTGCCATAATCGAGAGTATCAACTCAAAGATTGTCGGTATAGCAAATTATTATAAAATCGCCAACGTATCTACTATATTTCAAGGGTTTGATAAACGTATTCATTATGCCCAATGGAGAACATGGTTGTTTATGAACAATCGTCGAGGACGATATCATCAACTAACTACTCCAGCGGACACCCTTATAAATAGAAGAGATAGACATAAAGAGCAAAAAAGCAAGGTGTTCTTCGTTGAAGAGCATGGAGCCAAAGTAAGAATAACCAAATTTGCATTTACTCCTAAACGTAATGCAATGAAAGTGAATCTCTTAATGTCTCCCTACACAGAAGAAGGTAGAAATATTTATAAACGGACAACTGGCAAACGTGAGGCACTAGAAAGACCGAATTTCTTCCAAGAGGATATTCCTTTCTATCAACTCAATAACCGTTATCCGATATATAATTTCGAATTCTATCTAAATAGAGAGTACGCATTTAACAGAGATAGGGGGAAATGTAACTGCTGTAAGGTTTCACTATATGAATGGAATCTTAATACACATCACAAAAACCCTAAACTACCGCTCAATAAAGTCAATAAGGTGATAAATCTAGTTTCCTTATGCAAAACATGCCACAAGCTGGTTCACAATGAAAATCCTGTTACCCATACCAAAGGTGGAAAGAAAATAGAGCAACTTAGAAAGTTGCTTAAAGAGGCTAAATAAGTACGGCTTTCGAGGATTAATTAACTCTTATTCGTATTTGAACAAATTAGTGTGATGTCAGTTATAGTCGCAATGCTATAACAGGCTTTATGGAGAACTGAGACAACAGTTTAAAATATGGCTTCCCGATGGAACGCCGTATGCGGTGAAAATCGCACGTACGGTGTGAGGCGGGGGAAAAGATGGAGATTACTTCAAATTCTTACCTATCGCACCCGAAATGGGTAGTGGCTACCTCAATCCTTACGGATTGGGATGCCACACATAAAGTACCATTATGACTGCTGTGGCTGATGTACTATCGGATATGAAAAATAAAGAAGGATATCATAGTGTTTTAATGTGCCCACCTTCTTTAACTAAAAAGTGGCCAGAAGAGATTAAAGAAATAATTCCTCATGCTGAAGTGAGAGTAATTGAAAGAACGAGTCAATTAATTACTTATCATCGTGATTGGTTAATGAGTGGAAGAAAGAAACCAAAAAAACCAGTTTTTTTCGTTATATCTTTTACGACCATGAGAGGAGATTCATCTATCGTTCCGGCTGTTCAATTTAGTCAGAAAAAAACTAGTAAACAGCAAAGTGAAGATAGATTACCTTATCGATATGGTTATTATTGTCCTTCTTGTGGAAAGGCTCACCAGGTAATTGAAGATATAAAAATGATTCCTGATACGGATGAACCTTCTAAAGAAATAGAAGTGCGTTCTACAAGAACCATGGATAAAGACGAATTCGGAACTGGAAGAAGGCTCCAAAATACACAAAAGCCCGCAAATGCCTTTTGTTCAGAATGTGGAGAAAGCTTATGGACCAAGAAGGTAGCAACTCGTTATTCATCAATAAAAGAATGGTATGTATATGAAAAGAAATTGATTCATGCCATTAAAGAGGGAAATAAGAACTTATTAGAGCATATTCAAAGTAACCAAAAAGAGGTACCAAAAAAGCAGGGTCAACCACGAAGAGTTGCTAGTATTGAATACATTCGAAGAAAAATGAAAAATTTTTTTGATATTGCAATTGTGGATGAGATTCATGAACTGAAAGCATCGACAAGTGCTCAAGGAAATGCACTTGGAAGTATTGCAGCTGCAGCTAAGAAAGTGGTTGGAGGAACGGGAACATTATTTGGTGGAAAAGTGCGCCCATAAGGGCATTTAGTAATTCGACTTTAGGCAAGTCGTAGGAGTGTAGAGGCATCGATTGTCTCCTATCATCTACTAATTTACTCGTGAGGGAAACCAATAACGGGGAACACAGCATATTAGGTGAAAAGCCATAAGTCACCAAGTTGTCATGGTGCAACTGAATGGCAAGATGAAACCGAAACAGACGAGGATGAATGCTAAACTGCGTGAACGATAGCCAAAGGAGTCCTAGCGAAGACATAGACGGAAGACTTCTATTAACGTCTATTGACCAAATATTATCTAATAGCCTTGCCGTTAGATAATTACTGCTTTATAAATAGCTTTTCCGTTTATAAAGTTATGCCTCAGTGGTCTTCCAACCATAGTAAATGGTAAATGGCGAAAGTCGCATCCGACACTGGTTCAAGCCTATGTTACTAAATGTACTAAATGGGGATTGCCTAAGTTGGAATGCCTGTAAAGGCTATGGCACTTTAGGTGTCTGAATATCCAATATGGCAACAGAGAGTCCGTAGTAGTCAGAGCTAGGGAAAGCCTAGTACATGGCGAAGGGACCAAGTTATCTAGTCCAGAACAAAATCAGGAAGGTGTGGAGACACTTTGAGAATCCCAAAAGTAGTTATGGACAACCTAGTTGAAATGTCCAAGAGAGATGAGAATTACGTTTTCGAGCGTATATATCGAAATCTATATAATGAAGAGTTCTTCCTAGAAGCTTATGCAAAGTTAGCCAAAAAGGAAGGTAATATGACAGAGGGAACGGACGGAAAAACCATTGATGGTATGAGCATCGACCGAATCCGTAAAATTATTGAACAGTTAAAAGACGAAAGTTATCAACCAAGACCTTCAAGAAGAGAATACATCCCAAAGAAGCCAACAGGTCAAAGACCTCTAGGAATTCCTTCAATGGATGATAAGTTAGTTCAAGAAGTAGCACGTAGAATCTTAGAAGGGTTATACGAGCCTATCTTCCGTGATTCTTCACATGGTTTTAGACCTAAACTTAGTTGCCAAACTGCTGTAGACAAAATACAAAAAACATTCACTGGAGTTAAGTGGTTTGTTGAAGGAGACATCAAAGGATTCTTTGACAACATTGACCATCACACTTTAATCAATCTTCTTAGGAAAAGGATAAAAGATGAAAAGTTCATCCGACTTATCTGGAAATTCCTCAAAGCAGGATACCTAGAGGATTGGGTTTACCACAAGACTTTCAGCGGCACACCTCAAGGTGGCGTTATCAGTCCATTATTAGCAAATATCTATCTACATGAATTGGATAAGTATATGGAACAATATGCTGAAGAATTCAATAAAGGTAAGAAGCGAAAACGGACACATGAATACAGAGCGTTAGAATGGCAACTAACGAAAATGAAGAAATCAGATGAAGAATGGGCTTTAATGTCCACTTCCGAGAAAAAGGAACACACCAGAGTTTACAAGGCACTCATTAAGAAACGTAATGAGATGAATGTGACTGACCCGTTTGATCCTGACTTCCGAAGAATCAATTATGTTCGTTATGCTGATGATTTTCTTGTCGGTGTAATTGGTAGCAAGGGAGATGCATTAAAAATCAAACAGGATATTAAAGCATTCTTAGCTAATAAGCTAAAACTTGAACTATCTGTAGAGAAGACCCTTATCACTCATGCTCATAAGGAGAAAGCTAGATTTCTAGGTTTTGATATTGTAACAAGTTACAGTACACAACCAACAAGAAATAAAGATGGCAAACTCCAAAGGCAAAATAACGGTAAGGTTAAACTTTATGTCCCGAAGGAAAAATGGGTAAATAAACTTCTTGATAGGAACATTCTAAGAATAAACGATAACGATTGGAAAATGATTCATAGACCTGAACTTATCAATAATGACGACCTTGAAATTATTAGCATCTATGATGCTGAATTACGAGGATTCTACGAATATTACAAAATAGCAAATAACGTGAGTGTGCTTAATAAAATGGCATACATCATGGAATACAGTATGTATAAAACGTTTGCTAGTAAATATAAAATTTCGGTTAGAAAAGTCATAGATAAATTCAGTGTTAATGGAGTATTTACTGTTCAATATGAAACGAAAAAAGGAATGAAGTCTAAAACTTTAATCAGCTAGTTTACAAGAGCAGAAAAAGTAAATAAAGATTTCAAAGTGGATAATCTACCTAATGGTTGGATGTACAGTGGTATCACAAGCCTAATTGACAGAATGAAAGCTCGCGTATGTGAATACTGCGGAGCGATAGATGTCGATTTAGAGATGCATCATGTCCGGAAATTAAAAGACCTCAAAAAGAAGAAAAATCTTCAAAAGTGGGAAATGATTATGATTGCTCGTAACCGAAGACAATTAGCTTTATGTGCTAGAGGACAAGGAAACGACTGTCATATGAAATTACACAAAGGACAATTGTAATTAAACTAGGTGGATAATAGTGAGCCGTATGCTTGGAGACTTGCAAGTACGGTTCTGGGGGAGAGTTGGTGGAAACCTACCATAGTAATATGGCAAGGCACCGCCTTCTTATCTCGTTGCGGAAGATATTTATTATACCTTATGGAGGCTGTTTCCTTCTTTGATGGTGGAAAATGGTTATAAATATTCTGAAGTTAGAAAATGGAACGAAGAATATGGGGTAATTGAAACTACCACTTATAATCAAGATTCCAATGCTGAATATACAAACAAGCAATCAAGAGGTGGGACAAAAAGAAACGAGAAAATACTACCAGGTATTTCACCGTTTGTTTTTTCAAAATTTCTTGTGCAAAATACAGTACTTGTTAGATTAGTTGATGTTTGGCCAGATCCAGTTGAATTCGTGAATGTGCCAACTATACTAGTGAAACCAGATGAAGATCTTCAACAAAATTATCTGAGAATGGTCAACACTTTTGAAAGATCCATTGAGGAGTTAGAAGATGGGTTTAAATTATATATGCCGTTAACTCAGACTGGAATTTCATACCCAGATAATCCATTTACTTATCCGGCATTTTATATGAAAGGTGAACTTATTTGGAAGCCAGAACCATTTGAACAAGAAAGAATTCTTAGTAAAGAGAAGAAGTTACAGGAAATAATTAAGGGCGAGATATCTGAAGGAAGAAAATCTATTGTTTATGTTCGAGATACCGGGTCAAGCGTTGAAGGTAGGGATGTTAGACCACGATTAAAGCATATTTTAGAAATGATTGGTGCTAAGGTCTGTATCCTGGATACTTCTTCAACAAGTACAAATAGACGAAGTGAATGGTTAGAAAAAAAGATAAAAAAAGAAAATTATGATGTTTGTATTGTATCTCAAGAATTAGTGAAAGTAGGATTAGACCGTGCGACAAGAAGTTGCTAAATAATAGTGTTTCCATAAGAAACCGTCTTAGTCATTGAGGACGTTCCCGCCCGAAACTGCTTTTCGAGTAATCGAATTGTTGGGTTGCATGAGGGTTAAATGCTTAATGGAGGAATTTACACAGAATTCCAAAAGAGCTAGGGAAAGTTAGGAAGGTATAAGCGTAAGCTGAACCTTTGTAGTCTTCGTTACCGACAACAAGCGTACTGTGATTGAACAAGCTTGTAGATGTGGATAGGAAAAGTTCTACGGTCGAGGAACTGCGAAATGACCCATAGATCCACCGGAGTAAAGAAGGATGCCTAACCTAACGTATCTATTATTAGTGAAACTTGGTAAGCCCTATACATTCCTCTCATCTAAGGTAGGGTGACCGTAAGGAAACCACAATATGTAGAGGGTAAAGGAACGTGGAGAAAGCGAATGTCGACATAACGAAAGTTAAGGTGAAAACTCATTTGTATAAGCCGTCGAATAGGGCAATACCCAAATCGAAAGATTGCAGACTTCCACGTGGTCATCAACACGAATAGAAAGCGAAAAGAATAATCCTTAAAGAGAGGGAGATATGTTATGAAAACCAACGAGTACGTTGCGTCGGCTGTTTCCCCACTGGTGGATAACTGGCACTCAATTAATTGGATGAAAGTTAATCGCTATGTAAGGAAACTTCAACAACGAATCTATCGTGCCGAACAACTTAAACAAACGAGAAAAGTAAGGAAATTACAAAGACTTCTACTTAGAAGTAAAGCGAATTTACTGTTAAGTATTAAGCGCGTAACGCAAGAAAATAGAGGCAAAAAGACAGCTGGTATAGACGGATATATTTCTAACACTCCGCAAGAGCGAGTTGAATTATACAACAAACTTAAAATGTACAGTATAAGAAATATTAAGGTTAAACCGGCTAGAAGAACATATATCCCTAAAAAGAATGGAAAGAAACGTCCGTTAGGCATTCCTGTAATTGTTGATAGAGTGTACCAAAACGTATTTAAAACTGCTCTAGAACCACAGTGGGAAGCAAAATTTGAAATGACATCGTATGGATTCAGACCTAAACGTGGCGCACATGACGCTATGAGCGATTTATTCGTGAAATTAAGCAGAGGAAGCGCTAAGGGGTGGATTTTCGAAGGTGATTTTGAAGGCTGCTTTGACAACTTAAACCACGACCTTATTATGGAAAGAATTAAAAACTTCCCAAATAACAAAATCGTTAGAGAATGGTTGGAAAGTGGATACGTTGACAATGCTACATTCCATAAAACAGACAAGGGAACACCACAAGGCGGAATCATCTCACCACTGTTAGCGAACATAGCATTACATGGGATGGAAGAAGAAATTGGAGTAAGATATATCCACTCTAAAAGACAGGGAGATACATTGTATACCTCGTCAGTTGGCGTTGTTAGATATGCAGATGATTTCGTTATCGTCTGCCCTACGAAAGAACAAGCCGTTGGGATGTACGAAAAATTACAACCATATCTAGACAAACGTGGATTGAAGTTAGCAAAGGAGAAAACAAGAGTTGTTCATATTAGTGAAGGATTCGATTTCCTCGGATTTAACTTCAAACAATACCCAACTAAGGATGGAAATAAATTATTCATTAAACCATCACTTGAAAGTGTCAAAAATGCTAAACAGAAAATCAAGGAAGTATTCGACTGGGGAAAAGGCAGAGAAACAGCATATCTAATTGAAAAACTGAATCGTGTATTACAAGGGATTGCAAACTATTGGTCACCAACAGTAGCCAAAGTAATTTTCAGAGACATTGATACTTATGTTAATGAAAAAGTCGTAATTTACCTTAAACACAGACATCATAGAACTTCATTTAGAAAACTGATGAAAATGTACTTTAAACCAGACAATACAGGCGTAAGCAAAGACAAGTGGCTCCTAACGTGTCCAAAAGATAATACGAAACAGCTTATTCGCATGAGTTGGACTAAGATTGAAAGACACGTAAAGATCAAACAATATAATAGTCCATTTGACGCATCGCTTAAAGCTTACTTTGATAAACGTGACGAGAAAATATTCAATAGGGAAAATACTAATGCTAAAAGGAAACTTGCGAAAAAGAGCAGATACAAATGCAGAATTTGTGGTGAATCCTTACAAGGAATAGAACCAATTGAAAGCAATCATATAGTGCCTGTAGTAATTGGCGGAGTTGATAGTTATGATAACCTCGAACTACTACACAAATCATGTCATAAAACACACCATGTATTGTTAGAGAATTATGGCGAAGGTAAGAAATTACCAAAAGTCGTAAACTACCTAGAAAGCAATGGTATCAAAGACGTGAATAGTAAAAAGGCTATTAATCTTATGAAAAGAGCATTCAAGAAGTTCCGTTATTAAGTTGAGAGGATGATAGATGGCTTGAGCCGTATGTGCTGAAAGGTACAAGTACGGTTCTTAGGGGGGAAAGAGGTGGTAACATCTCCGACCTACCCGACTATTATGTACTCCAACATTGATATTTTATCAATTTAGTTGGTCTTTATTTACAATTAATCAAGCTGCACGAAGAGCGTGGAGAATAAAACAAACTGAGGAGTGTAGACTGTATTATTTAGCGTATAAAAATATGTACCAAGAACAAATGGCAACATTGATAGCCATGAAGAATAAAGCTGCTGGTGCTATTAACGGTGATGTTTCAAGTGATGGATTGAATGCTATGTTAGGGGATACTGGCGATTTACAATCCATGTTAATACAGTCGATAAAGAAAGGAAATGTGCTTCAAGGAAGTACGGAAGAATGGGTTGCAGAAGCGTCTGATAGAGCTAGAGAAATTCTTTCTAATATTGGAAAACCAAAGAATTTCTCATTAAAATCAAACAAAGAATATTTCGAAGAATGGGCTAATAAGTACATTAAAACTGACAGTTCAAGAAATGTTCTTATAAGAAAATCTAAAACTATCGCTAGCAATATAGAGAAAGGTAAAATTCCTGGTTTTCATTTTAACGAAATGATATTGGAAGTAGATTTATATGCTGCTTTTGGAAGTGATTCAGCTCTTGATGGTGAAATAGTAGACTATTTAACTCGAAGTGAGAGGGAGTCTAAAACAAATAATGATAGTTCACAAATTTCCTTGTTTGATTTAGTGGAGGAAAAACCAGAAAAGAAAAATAAACGTAGAGTAGTCAGTGGTCAGCTGGCATTCGAATTATTTTAGGAGGATAAAAATGCATACTATTACGATAAATTTAGATTGGTTTGTATATATGTATTTTCTAATAGAATATTTTTTCCATGCAGTCTGTATGGATTTAAAGATGAAACAGTATTATTTAGAGAATGGATTAATTCCAACAGAGACAGAATCTAAATCGAAAGATGAAATTATTTATTTAGAAGAAACTCAAAATCTAAATATACAGGAAGATGATTGGGAAGAAGTTATGCGCCCAACTAATATTTATCATATTACTCCGACTGTTTCAGAATTAGATGATAGAACAATAGAATACTTATCGAATTTGACTAAAGAAATTAATTTTGAGGAACTATGTGACGAGCAAAGTGGACCTCTTGAAGAGGAACTTAACCTTACAGATTTAAATACCACAACTTCTCGAGAATGTAGAAATAAACAAGTAAATTCAGAAATAGAGGATCAAGTGGATGATATACCCACTACAAAAATAGCTGATAATTTACAAGGGAAGCAGCGTTGGCTTGTATCTGTTCTAGGTATGGAAGAGGAATATATTCATGTTTCAGATGGTAAAAGAGCGTGGATAAATATTGGCGAAAGTGTGTATCGAATAAATAGAAAGGATTCCTTGTCTTTAGAAATTGAAAGAGAAGGAAAAAATATAAGAGTTTTAAAGATAGAAATTTTAGAACATGCTGTTTCATCAGATTATATTATCCCGGATGAAAAAATCGAATATGAGGCAGCTGCAATTTAAGGGTTATTTGCTATTCGGAGGAAGTGAATTTAGTTCACCTCCTTCACTAAATGAACAAATTAGGATTTGTTCATTTAGTGAAGGGGGAATCCTCTCGGGTACAAATCCACCAGTCAAGGTCTATTTAACTAGTTTTTGGTGAATTTTTCATGAAAATTAGTAAAAATATCCCTGTAATCGACAAGCTTCGACAGTTTTACTATATATATTAATACTATACTAATGTACATCAATGATAAAAAAAATGAAAGAAATTATAAAAAGCCATCTAAAGGGGGCAGTGGAATGAGATCTGAAATCAACACAGCTGGTTTAGAATCTATATTGTCTGTGATTGAGGATGACAATCGTTATATTCAAAAACTAAATTTAGATTATAGGATAAAAGATAATAAATTCTATATTGGTTGTTTATATGGAGATACATTTAATATGTCACTCAAGAAAAATTACTTAGAGGTGCTATCTCAAGAAGTAATTAGTATGTACGAGAGATGCTTATTGCCTTTAAGCACTCTTAAAGTTCATGATTTTACAGTAAATTTAGAAATTAATGATAGAGGTGAATTTATACGGGAAGAGCAATATATAGAGATTATTATCCCTGTAGAAGCAGTTGATAAATTATCAACTTTATCCCAATTATATAGCAAATTGAAAAAGCTCATCCCTCTTTTTCCCATAATTAATTCGATAGAGGTTCAAGGAGAAAGAAAACAGTTAAATCAAATTCGAATTTACCTTAACCCTAAGGAAAAATCCTATTTAATAAATGAAAATAAAACGGATGTTTTAGGACAATGGATAGCAAGTTTTGATAATTTTATAGACAATCTTCCAGAAACACCGTTCTATACAAAAATTAAAGTCCAAAATGGAATGATAAAACCAATACAATTTAAAAATGAAAAGGAGAAATGGAAATGGTTCGTATAGGAGAAAAAAGTATAAATGAGATTATGGTAACAATTAAGGAAAAACAATTAAACTTATCGAGATTAGAATTTAAAACGAGAGATAAGTTTGTTTTAATAGGGCCAATTGGTACAGAGAAAATAAAGCAAGAAGATGACTATTATGAAAATGTAAAAGAAAATCTTATATTTGCTAATTATAGCTGGCTTTCACCATTATGCGATGATTTAAATTGTCCATTTCAAGGACATTTAGAAGTCTTACCTTCAGGAGAAATGAACCATCATAATATTGATTTAACAATCAGTATCCCACTATCTGGAAGCCTAGAAAAGGCAAAAATAATGAGTACATTATATGAGCAATTTAAGGTGTTAGAAAAATATCGGAATTTCATCCAATTTTTTGATGTAAGTGGTTTTAAATACATGACAAATCTCATCCATGTAAGTTTAAAAATTCCTGGTAATAAAATTACGCCTCTTTTAAAAGAGGCAAAAACAAAACCTGTGAATAAACAAATTATTTCTCAGTGGTTAGCTACAGTAGAAAATATCATGGATCAGAATGCCAATAATTTCAGTTATTCACATAAGGTTTATGCTGTTGATGGTAGAATGCAATCCACTACTTTTGAGTCCAAATTCACTTTTAAAGTTCATCAACGAAGAGGGATCTTTAATGATTAGAAGCCAAGTCAAAACGATTATGTCATTAATAATAATCACAATTTTATTGATTCCTACAAAAGCAATGGCAAATCCCTTTAGTGATGCTCCATCTATGGATGATATGATTACAAATTGGGGAAATTCCATAAATGATTCTGCACCGATAGTTTCTAGTTTATTCTCATCTCTTTTTACGATAATGTTCCTGGTTGGAGTTGTTAGGCTAGGGTATTCAATTGTTACAAAAACTGGGCAAGTTATGAAAGGGGCTACCGGTGTACTAATTTGGGCTCCAATTTCTTTCTTTATAATTCGTATTTTTTTAATTGTATTATTTACAATAAACACAACAAATGTTACACTGTTTGCAACTGATGTAATAAACTTATTACAGTTATCTGGTTTTTATACAGTAGTGGGAATGACATTAGTTGGATTAGTTATGTTTCTATTCTATAAACTTTTGAAACACCCTGAATTTGGTAGATGGAGTAAGAGACTATGGGCATCTGCGGGGTTTCTATTGATTATTAGCTTTATAATCCCATATGCATTTGGTGCAGCATAAATAAAGAAGGTGATATCTTGTTGTCTTTAGTAGTAGATAATACAAAAAATGCGAAAGAAATATCTTATACATGCCGGAATTCTTGTGATCTTTATGATGTTTTAACAGAATCCTGTTCAATTAAGAATAAGGTAGATGTAGATAATCCGTTCGTTGTTTCAAAATGTAGTAGTGTAAACGAGCACAATATTTCAGATACTCTTTTCCACATTAATCCGGGAGGAAATCTGAAATAATGTGCTATTTTTTTCACTTTATTTCGGAATGTGCAAAATCTTGTTCAAATTATTCCGTCTTAAATTCAGGAAAAGAAAACCCCTAAAAAGGGGCATCAACTGGCATATAATCCTGTTTTTTTATTCGAATTTTGTACACCTCGTAAGTGTGGAGTACAAACCTTACTTCGTGTTCCAGAGTTACGAACCAATCAAAATCTTTCTCCAAGTATGCATGGAGATACCTGTTTTGGACCCGTATCTCAAATGCATAACCCTGGTCTATCCAGTGGGGCTGATGTCCTAACCATACTCTCCATTCTTGAAGATGGTGGTCAAATACTAATATTCCACGCCTCATGATAAGCCATTATCCTCTATAGCTAACCTGACAATTTCCTCATCAATCAGTTCTTTCTTTAGTTGAGAGCCAAATAATAAACTGTTAATCGTTAATGTATTAATAACCCGTGGCCAACCTTGAGACCGTGATGCGATAGCTTCTACCGCGGTTTCTGTAAAGATGGTCATCTTCGCTCCTGCTAACTTCATATGATGATGAATATAATGGGAAACTTCCTCTCTGGATAATGGCTGAATCTCATATTTCATAATCATTCTCTGTGATAGTGGACGATGATGATTTAATGCTAATCGAGTCTTTAAATGTGGTAAGCCAGCTAAAACTAGGATAAATGGATTGGTTGAGTCCATATGAAAGTTAAATAATAGTGCTATATCCTGCAAAAAAGCATCTTTTGCCATATGCATTTCATCTAAAATGAAAACAGGTGTGATCTTACGTTCCCCTGCCATTCGCTCAATGCCTTGTTGAATTTGCCTAAAGAGATCGACTTTACGGAACTTCGGTTCCTCCCCTAAGCCATATACTAACCCACGGTAAAAATCCATTACACCACCAGTTGAAAGGGGAAAATAGACTACGTGATATAAAGAAGGGTTTAATGACTCCTTAAAAGACCGTAAGGTAAACGTTTTTCCTGCGCCAGGATCCCCAATAAGAAGACCCATTCCCTTCGATTTCTGTAAATAATTTAATGCGTTTAAAGCCCCTTGATAATCAGTGGAAGGAAACGCATCCGAAGGGCGTATATCTTTCGAAAATGGTGCTTGAGCTAAAGAGTAAAAGGATTTATACATGGTCTTGTTCCCCTTTCACTTCAGCTGTTTGAGATAATGAAAATGGCGAGCGAGCCCGTTTTACATGCGCATTATCCTTCATGGATACAGGAATTGCTTCAGCGACTTTCTTATCATCCTCAAAGATATAGACACCATTTTCGTCTAGTCTCACATCGATAGAATGACCGATAAAACGGGAAGGTACTTCGTAGAGCTCTTTATTTAACGTAATCGTCCCATCAGCCTTTACTTTCCGGTGTTCTCGTTTCAAGAAGATGGTCTCAAGAATAGACAAATCCTCCAAAAATGTTATATCCTTTAGTTGAGATTGAAACACTTCATGGGGCGTTTTACCTCTCTAAAGAGGCATGAACTCTTCGGTGATAATCTTTCTCTAACCAGCTCCAGAATCGTTCATTTAACTCTTCTAGTGAATGAGCTGGATCGGCTTGTAATAACGGATAAAACCGTGTTTGAATCGTTTTAAACAACCTTTCTACCTTCCCTTTTGCACGGGGATCATACGGCTGCGTGTGAGCTAAAGTAATTCCGAGTTGGGCACAAGCATATTGAAGCGTTTCAGATCGATAGATCTTACCGTTGTCCGCATAAATGATGGTAGGTTTCCCTCTGCGAATTAAAGCCTCTTTCGTGACTACTCTTAATCCATCAAACTTCTCTGACGAGAAGAACTGTGCATACGGCACAAGACGAGAACAGTCATCAATATAGGCAATTAAAAATGTCTTTGTCTTTTTTCCATTAACGGGTACATAAGGTCCATGGGATAAATCAGCCTGCCACAACACATTCACCTTTTCGTGAGCGAACCGTTTTCTTTCTGGTATCGCCACCATTTGTTTTCCTACAAGGTTGTGTTTTTTTAATAATCGAATTATAGTAGAGTAAGATATTTGGTTTTTTTGTATCTCTCCACGCTCGATTAGTTGTTCGTAGAAAACACTAACCGGCATATGGGGAGATTTTTTTCGTATTTCAAGGACAAGATCTTGGTCATCAGGGGATAGTCTTCGAGAATTCCCTCGATCCAAGCGCTTCTTGGGCTTTAATGCTTCAAATCCATTTCTTCGATAATGAAGAAGCCACTCTTTCATTGTTTTCTCTGCAATTTTCCTTTCTCCATAATGGGGGACAGAATGAACCTTTCCCTCCATTCCATTTAAATATTCCTTCGAATCAACTTGCCCATTCAATAGGGGGGCTATTAGGCCATACCGAAATAGGGCCACTTGTTCACGCTCTTTTTCATTCATGGAATCTTCCTCCTTTTTCATAGAAGGACGACCGGTCATCCATGGTTATTATTCTACTTTTTTCGATATTTTCTGACTATGAAAAAGGTATGTGGGACAAAGAATATTTTTAAAGTCGCCTAAATATGATAGAATTAATTTGCCATAAAGTATTTTGATAAGTGACCCCGTGACCTTCGTAAGAAGGGTGATTCGCCAAAATCAAGGATCATTTTCATATATTTTGTGGCTTCGCTATTTATATCCTCCGACATGCCACTTATCTTCCCCAAGCTGATAAAGAAGCTATGAATCCAATTTATACATGTTAAGAAACGATTTAGATAAAACCTGACTAATTGGCGGCTGCCTTTTGCTTTTTTCCTTTGAAGAATTTTCTTCACTCGTTCTAAAACTGTATGAATAGTATGTTGAAAATACGGGATGAGAAAGTCCGGAAGAATAGAGATATTCACTTCACATTGTAAACATCTTAGGCGACAAATTGGGATCCGTACGGTTGTCTCATCAGTTATTCCATAACGCCAGTAATAGCCGTTACGATGAAGATTCCCATGGGAATGACATTTGCAGTTTGGGCATTGATCAAACAATGGAAATTCATTCTTTTTTCCTCTTTCCCCATACTCCACTAGGCTAATACCAAAATCATGAAATTTGATCATAAAAAAACTCCCCCTTCTAATATGCAAAAAATTTAGCACATTATTCCAGAGAAGTATATAAACAATTCTGAAGGAATTTGAAAATTCCAACGGTATTTGAGAGGATATAAAGTGACAGTTTACAGTAGTAGATATTTACCCATAAGTAGTTTGGAACTGGATATAAAAATAAATCAAAAAGAATTGGATGGATTAGAAGAAGAGGAAATCTCTTATCCTGAGATACAAGGACAAATTGAAACCTTAGAAAAATCGTGCTATCCTTTTAAACCGGATTTTCCAGCTGGAAGAACGGATGCCAATTGGTATGTTTCTCCTTGTCAAGAATACGGTTGTTG
This sequence comes from Niallia sp. M35, assembly GCF_050971705.1. Classification (NCBI taxonomy): domain Bacteria; kingdom Bacillati; phylum Bacillota; class Bacilli; order Caryophanales; family Bacillaceae; genus Niallia; species Niallia sp. M35. The sequence goes on along the minus strand of NZ_JBPCEP010000015.1, from coordinate 93,460 downwards.
GATAGTTAATGATTATAAGAAGCCAATTGTATTAGTTAGTCCTAATCCTGGAGAAAAAGTCTATAAGTCGGCAGTACCACTTCATAATCATAATGCATCAATAGGTTTAGCATCACGAATAGCTTGGTATATTGATGAAAATGGTATAGGGCGATATGTAACCTTACTCAATGGACATATTCTAAACTAACAAAGCCATCAAAGTTTGAAGTAAACGTTGATATCTAGCGATTCAAAGGATATAATAATATCAATTAATTGAATATCTAAAGGGAAAAACCCTATCTGAGTTAGACACTTTTATGGTGTCTTACTTAAGATAGGGTTTTTTTGATTTCTTAGGGAGGACCAGCTATGAAGGAATGTATTTTTATTGTTGAAAATGAGAATATTACTTTTCGCAAAGGCTTTAAAGATCTATTGGAGGTGAAATTCGGTAAAGATTATATAGTCTCGACAAAAGATAGTCTACAAGATACTTTACGTGGTGAGCCAAAACTTATAATTCTCACACAAGAGGCTTTAAAAGAAGTAAAAGCTATGGATAAGATAAAGACTTTGTACGAGTATGGTACTAAGTTCATTTTGATTAAGGAAAATGATAATGGGTTTCCTTTTGAATTAAATATGTTTAACGGTTTTTTATCCAAACGAATGCCTACTAAAGAAATGACTGAAGCGATAGAAAACGTATTGTTACATGGAACAATCTATGTTCACCCTGATATAGGTGCATATATCTTATCAAAATATAACCGATTTGTTAATGTCTTAAAAACAAAAGAAGAGATTCGGTTGTGAATGATGTAATGAAAGTTTTGTTTTATTTAAAAAAAGTTGTATTTGTGGTATTTTGTGTTATGATTATTTTAAATTAAGTAATTGGAGTGATCATAATGGCAAATACATTGTTGGTTGTTGGTGGAAATCAAGATAAAACGTTCAAAAAAATGGGCGACAGATTTGAGCTTAAAGTGCTACATCATCCTGGAGAATCGAAAAAGTCAGGAAATAAAAAAGAATACCAAACGTTAATCAATAAGGCGGATTGTGTAGTTGTGTTAAAAGGGGCAATAAATCGTAAATCTATGATTATGGTTAAGGAGATTTGCAAAGAGCAAAACAAAACAATTGTTTATCATCAAGGACGCGGAGTAACTGGAGCAATTCAATCATCACTTGCTTATTTTGAAGGATTGTCTGCATAAAAAGGAGCTAAGATAATGTTCTTCATTACTACGGACATTAAAGGTGTAAAAGGTAAGATTTGCGTATTTTATAAAATTTCTTTTTCAGATGAAAAATTTGAAAAGTATTTATTAGAATTAGCTTACCAAAAGGTAACCATACATTTAGAAATTAAAAAGAAACATTTTCATTTGTTTAGTAGAAATAAAGGAGCAAAAATCATTTTCTCTGATAGTTTGCTAACAAAGGATCAGGACTGTTTAGAGGACTATATTTTGAGCGGAACGACATTCTCCTTTTCTGAGATGGAAGAGGCATTAGAGTTTGCAAAAAATGTTAGAAAAGCAACTATATCTTATTTGAGAAAGCAAGAGAAGAAGTATAAATGGAAATGCCGCCAAGTTAATTGGAGCACATATGTTAAAGCTAAATTTATGTTATGAAAGGAAGACATAAAATGATATCAGCTATGTTTCGTGATGGAAGGATTATCTCTATTAATGAATATAATGATGATCTACACAGTCAACAAATTTATTGTATCGATAAAAGCTGCAAGGCACCATTGGTTCATGTAAAAGGTAACGAAAGAACAACACCATATTTTAAAACTACAGGTAAAAATGAATCTAAGCATACTTCTTCCTGTGGATTTTACAGACCTCTATCGTTTGAAGAGAGCCTTTCGAAAATTAATGACTATCAAAGTGATTTTATAGATCAAGGGTTAAGTGAAACAGTGATTAAATTAAGTTTTAATAAATTAGACCCTGATTATGAACCTAGAAGAATCCAAAGAGAAGACAAAGATGAAGAAAAAAAGAATAAGGAAACTATTAAAATAAAAAACGAAACCGCTCCTCCTAACAGCATAAGCTCACTGAAATCTATTGTTAAATTGTTTTCCACTTATGAACCAGATATTCTTAGTAGTATTTTAATTCAAGTGAAAGGCCACAAAATCCCTATTTCCAATTTGATTTTGTCCCAAGAGGTAGCTCATGAGAAGTTATGGTCTGATATGGCTGTACTTAACCTTCCTTATTTAGTTCATGGAGAGATAGAAGCAATAAATAGAAGAGAAAAAGTTATTTACTTGAACTTTAAAAAAATTAATAATATCCCTTTTTCAATCGTTATCTTTGAAAAATACTTTAAATATTTCACTTATACGGATGAAGAATTAATCGGAAAGTACATTCTTTGTTGGGGACACCTACATAAAAATACATTTAACGATAAGAGTTTTACCAATCTACTAATTAAATCGGACGAATATATAGAAATCATTAAAAAAGGATGAATTAATTTGATCAGACAAGAAGTAATAGAAACCTTAGAAGGCAACCTAATAAAAGGGGTATTTTTAGGGGGATGTTTCTCCATTCCGTTATGGATTTGTTTGATAGGTTGGATAAAGCTATTTATATCTATAATGGAATATTTTTTTGAAACGGGTTTCCCCTACATATAGAAAATTTCAACTTGTAGGAGAAACAAAAAGGTGAGGTTGTACATGAAAAGGGTGGGTTACTTAACTAAGAAAACCTCTAAAGGAAAGGTGTATTTGTATATTCGTAAATCTTATAGAGAGGGGAAGAAGGTAAAACATCAATATATATATGGATTTGGACCAATTGAAACGGCCAAAGAAAAGCTATATAAAATTTTTGAGGAAGAAATAGAATTCCCAAAAGAATTGAAGATAAATGGATTTAATCTAGATGATGTCTATGATTGGATATTAACTTTAGAAACAGGTGTAACAAAAAGTGGAAGGTTATTTGATATAGGCTGTTTTCGAAAATAGATAGGAGTATAGATATAAGATGATGAGTCAAGAAGAGAGAACAAAAATGAAAACATATGTAAGGAAAATTCTTATTTTTTTTATAGTATTGTTCATCGTAAGATCATTTATTTTTGTTCCTTTAAAGGTAGATGGAGAATCTATGAAGCCTACACTACAGAATGGTGATTTAGTTCTAATAAATAAATTTAATACACCGGATAGATTTTCAATCATAATTGCCCGTCTTCCATCAGGAGAGAAAATAGTAAAGCGAGTAATTGGGTTGCCAGGTGAAACGGTCCAATACAAGAACAATCAATTGTTTATAAATAATGAAGCTATTGATGAGGTGTTTATACCTAAAAACAAAGATATTTATACGGAAGATTATGCTTTAGTGGGGAAAGTACCAGCTGATCATTTATTTGTATTAGGGGATAATAGACAATTTAGTACGGATAGTAGAGAAATAGGAACAATTCCTATTGAAAGTGTAGAAGGCTGCATTGGAATGCGTTATTGGCCTTTAAACAAAGTGTCTATTTCAATCGGAAAGGATAGTTTTAAATGATTATTTTTCTTCTAATATGTGTTATATCGTTAATGTTTGTTATTGACTACTTGAAAAGAAATATAACGGAGTTGAAAAAAGAACAACGAAGAGACAGTTTGGAACATAGAAAAATCCAACAATTTATAAACGTAAGGAATGGTACTGAAATAAGAGAACGAAGTGGAATGAAAAATGGGCAATTGAAAGGTTACTCTAATAAAAGCAGTTATGAAACTAACAAAAACTCTAATGAGTTTTTCAATAATAATTTTTATTTTGAAAATGGAAATGTACTAAGGGAAATGATTGAAAATTCAAACGAGTAATCAAGTAGTTCTGATTATACAAACAATAATTCTTATGATTATTCATCTAGTGATTATAGTAATGACTCTTCAAGTGATAGTTCTTCATCTTTTGATTAAGGAGGAAAATGTAATGAACCAAAAAATAGCAATAATGACCCTCAGTATTATTTTATTATTTTTCACAGCATATAGTACAGCCTCTGCAAAGGTATCTTTAGGGAAAACCGGAGGTTCTAGTGTGAAAAGTTCTTCTATTAATAGCGGTAAGGTTAGCTCAGTGAAATCAAAAAATAATACAAAAACCAATGCAAAAACTAGTCCTAGTAATATTAAAAGTAAAAATGCTGCAGCAAATGCAACTAAAGGAAAAAATAAATATAAAGGACAAGCTTATTATAAGGGGAATAATTTTAGCAAAACATTATTAACCGCTGCTGGTGTGTATTTGATTTTAGATTCTGTGACCAATGAAGGAGATCCGATATACGTTTCTGCTGAAACAGGCGAACCAGTTAAAGTTGAAGAATTGAAAGATGTAAAAGCTGTTGAGGATACTGAACCGATTACTGAAGAAGAAAAGGAAGAGGCGAGCAAAAAGGTAAATAGTTATTATGAATTAATAAGACAAGGGAATTATGGAACAGCAATTAAAGAGCTGTTACTATCTAAACCGGAAATTGAAAGTCAATTAGTGCCTGAAGAAAAGAGAAATACCTCTGATATTCAACAAGTAATAAAACAAATATCCCAATTTTATACTAGCAAAGTTAATTCTGTTGCTACTTTTAGCATAGAAGATGCTAAGGAAATCGATGGAAGAAGTATTTTGTTTACTGCTTCGTTAACTGACTCCAAAAAATATACCTATCAAGAAAGAATCGTTGCTATTAAGTTTGAAAATCAATGGTATTTAACTTTTGAACTAGTAGATGATGCTGTTAACCAAGTGATCGATAAACATGATTTAACCCCAAGGGAAGTAGTTACTAAATATTATAAAGAAGTAATAAATGCAAACTATGGGGCTGCAAGCACTTTAGTCTCTAAAAATCAAAGCTTTACAAAGGGGAAGACAGATGAAGAAATTAAAACTGAAATGATTGAAGCATTTAGTGAAAACGAAAACCCGTTATCATCAATAGACATACTTAAAGAGAAAAAAGAAAATGATCAAATGTATTCTTTCACCGTTAATCTAACTCATCTATATCCTGGATTTTTTGACGATTATATAGAGAAAACAACTGAGGTTGAAATTAAAGCTTTATATGAGGGAGGAATGTGGAAGCTTAACTTTGATGACGAGAAAAAGGCAAGTAGCAAAAACGAATCTCCCTTTTTATCACTAGATGATTTAAAGATTCTGCTACATATCGTCTTTATAGGTGCTTTATGTATTTCAATAGCGATAATGTTAAGCAATGGTTTAAAAGATAGGAAGAAGCTTAAAATGGCCATTATAAAAGGGAGAAGGTAATAACATGCAAATAATATTATGGATAGAAAAAATACTGTTGGTATTTCTTATTGGTTCATTATTATTTAAGATTCATTATTCTCGTAAATATTTGGACCAATTAAAAAATCATAAAAAGGTAAGTTTTATAAATGAAATTGATATTCCTTATGGGAAGAGCATAGGGAAAGTTATTGAGTTTTCTTTTCCTATTAATGAATATGACCCTCTGAATCCGAAATGGAATCTGATTTGGTCCATGAGAAAAGAAAATCTTAGGGTAAGTAACCGTTACTACGAAGTAAATAAAAAGAGATTTGCTTTCAAGCTGGACAATAGCAATTATTACTTATTCAGAAATGAAATTTTGATTCCTTTATCAAAAATTAAAGAAGAATATTTTGTGATTCATTTTAATGAAGAAATTATTTATTCGATTTCGTCATTGGAAGACCTCTCTAAAAAACTTTCTGAGCAGGATTTAAAAAAAAGAGATAGAGAGAGTTATAGGTTTTATTAAGGAAATTTCTGAATATGCTAATGGAATTGAAATGCAGGCTAGTCAAAAAGTAAAAATCTATCAAGATGAAAAGATGAAAGATTTATTAGAGAAACATCATTTAGCTATGGAACAAAATATAAAAAAGGTGCAATTGATTAACAAGATCAAATAAATAGAGAAGGAGATCAGGTATGTTGTTTTATATTGATGTATTGGGGGCAATTCTGAAGATACTTGGTTGGATTAAATCATTGATAGAAATGATAGATTAGTAATAGGGAATAAAAGAGGTTTATCAATGAATAATTGTGTTAATTTTTGTGTTAGCAGGTTTTATTGGCATACTTTTAGGAAGACCATTTAAAAATTGAAGTTGAAAAATAAAGACCTTTAATGCGGAATTGAAATGAAAATATAAAAGAGAGGGTCATTAGTGAGTATGAAAAATAAGAAAAGAAATTTAATTGTGTTCGGTTTTTTAGTTATAACTATCATATATATTTTTAGTTCATTTATTACAAGATCTTTAGAAAGCACATTTAATGTTTTACCTAAAAAAGATGAAGATATTGTTGTTAATGAGGAAAGAATTTATAAGATAGGTGATTATATAGTAGATAATTCCGTTTACTTCTCTGGTTTTATTAATGATTCGATTTCAATTGGAGTAATGAATGTAAGTAGTCGGGGGGATGATACTACACAGCTATATTACCCTTTAAAAAAAAATCAAATAATTGAAACGGATGTTATTAATGCTCCATTTAGTTTCACTGAAAAATTTAAAGTTGTTGATTTTAATGCTGAGACTGGAAGGCTGGAGTTAAAGAGAGTGAAGTAGTAGATAACCTATTTGCGGTAGAAAAGATTTTAATTGTGGCAAATTGACAGCTCCCATTAGAGAATGAGACTAAAACGATTACAGACTAAAGGAGAGGGTTTCACATATGTTTAAAAATCCGAATAGTAATCACTTCGCAAAAAAAATTATATAGGTAGGTAAACTTATGAATATGATACAATTTTTTGAAAGATTTTTATTATATGCCAAAATATTTGCCCCAATATTAATTTTCTTGATAATATTTTCAATTTTAATGGTTTTTGTATTAGTTGTTAGGGATATTTTTGATAGTCTTCGCATTAAATTTCTTGATAATAAAAATACAAATAAAGATAGTGATGATAAATTCAACTTAAAACAGGACATAGAAAATTAGTAGATAACTAAAGTTTGAGGGTTATAAAGAATTAAATTTGAATAGATAACTATTATTCATTAAAGGGAGGTAGTAAGTATGAAAAGAGTGGCAATAAAAGTAACACTAGAAAGAGAAGTTTGGCTTAGTAAAGAAGTATGGGAAGAAAGTTTTGGAGGTCAGTTACCTCAAGACATGGACGATTTAGACATGATAGAAGAAGAATGTTTAAGGAGAAATACAGAGTTTAAAAATGCAGAATTCATAAGTGAATTCTAGTTAAAGTACTTCCAAACCATATAAAATTAAAGTGCGTTAAAAAGGAGTGGGAAAAATGAAAGAAATTTTGATCGATATAACTTTAGATGAACCAAAAGCAACAATATTAGAAGCGATGGAACAAGCAGGATACAAGTATAAGGGTATATTCAAATACGACTATCCAGAATGGGGGCATAAATACTATGAAAGAATAAAAACAGAGTTATTCGAAAAAGAAAACAAACTCTTCTATTTTGCTAATGTTCCCCAATGGAAGGAAGGAAATATTTCAGTTATCAGAATCGGTGAAGTGGAGAATAAAAGTAACAAAAATCCTGAATATATTTATGCGTAGTTCGAAACTATTCTGCTGTAGAAAGGGGTTTATATATGAAAGTTCCAAAAGAAATAAAGGATAGTATTAGAAAGTCTGCAAAAGCGTTTCACACAGCGAGAGAACATGAAAAAATAGTAAGGGGTTAGCTTGATGAACAAGGTCTTGAAAATGATACTGTTCACGATAGCTGGATTGACACAATTGAAATGGGGTCTGGAAATTCAAAAGATTTTATTGAATTTCTAAAAAGAGTTGATGAATAGTTCGAAACTATTGTGAAGGAGTGAGTTGTTAATGGAAAATGAAGTGGTTAAGACAGTAAGTCTTGAATGTTTAGGTGTGAATCTGATTTTCTTGCTTTAACTAATAGCAAAGAATATGAATTGAATATATGTTATTGATGTTTTCTAAATGGTATGGCTAATTCATATATGAAGAGAAACGGAATAGAAAATAGATAATTTATATGGGGTAGAAAGAAGGGGATTTTCTCAGTGTCGCAAAAAGATTTAAGAGTATGTCCGAAATGTTTAAATGAGAAGAATATTGCTGATAAGACATGTAGTTACTGCAAAGAAAAATCAATAGTAATTAAAGATGGGGTTATTCTGAATTTCTTATTATTCTTTGTCCTTATGGTAATTCAGCTTGTAGCATATACATACAATGCAAGTTCACAAGATAAGTTGCTAATAGGATTTTTCTCAATGTTACTTCTGATTTTAACGAATATATTAGTTTTTGTTGCCTTGAAAAAGTTTGAAGAGAAGAATAAGTATCGTAGAAGTAACAAAAATTGAATCAAACAAAAAACGTGTTTATCTTATATTATAATTGCAAATCATACAGCAAAAGATTATATAAGGAAAAAATGATTTCAAAGTAGATAACTATTATTCATTAAAGGAGAGTTAATCGTGAAGAAAGAAAAATTAAACAAACCTTACACCATAGTTATTTTTCATAATGATAAGCCAGTTAAAAAGAAGAGATTTATTTCATTAGAAAAGTTAGATAGATATTGTGACCACGTTGAGAAATTAGGTAAAACCTATGGAACGTACAGCATAAACGCTTGGTAACTATTGCGAAGGAGTGAGGAAATGGAACACTTTTTAAAAATACAACCGCAATATTTTGAAGAAGTACGAAATGGAAATAAAAGTTTTGAAATCAGAAAAAATGACAGAGATTTTAAAGTTGGAGATACTCTTTATTTACAAGAATATAACCCTTTAGCACAAGAGTATACAGGGGAAGTAGTTAAAAGAGAAATTACTTATATTACTAATTATGCACAGCAAGAAAATTATATAGTAATGGCTATTGTTTGATAACTATTGTACGGTAGGAAAGGGGTTTTGCAATGAATAAGAATCAGAAAATTGTATGCGACTGGTTTCTAAACAATGGAATGGATTTTTTATCAGCTATAGTTGAATTAGAAGGGGTTTATGAGAGTATTCCTAACGAGGTTGCAGAAGCTTTTAGCGAACTAACTGATAAAGAAATAATAGAAGTAATAAAAAAATCAGCAAATAACATATTAAAACGTATAGCATAGTACGAAACAACTGTTCATTAGATAACCATTATGACAAAAAAATTTTAAGATTGGAGAAGCGAATCAAAAAGATGTGAATTTTAAAGTGAGTACCTTTCTAACAATAGAAGGATATAAAATATTAATACAATTAGTTGAATAGTACAAAGGTTATATGAAGGAGAGAAAATAAAGTGAATTTAATAAATATATTAATAGTGAGTTTAGTCATCATTAATTTATTTTTAATTAAGAATAAACGTTTTCCAATTATAAAAAAAGTATTGCCTTGGATAATTGTCATATTATTTTCATACCATTGGGGTGTCGGAGGATTAATTCAATATCCTTTTCTCGCTAATGTTGTTGGAATTATAGTCATTTCTTTTTGGTTTATAGTCATTACACAATATTTAAGAAGTTTATACATGAATCAAAAAGTAGAATAACTAAATTTAATAGGGTTTAACAACACGAACTTGAAAAACTTTTATAATGAAAATCGTGTTGTAAAGATAGTACTTATAATATGCCTTGATATTGAAAATTAAATAACTATTTTGTGGAAAGGGAAATGAAGAATATGAAAGATTCCATTATTATTAATGAAGCGAGAGGAAAAGCAGTAAATAATTTAATAAAGATTATGAAGAGTAGTTCGAAAAAAAGTAGAATAGCAATTCATTTTACTAGACTTAATAACAAAAGTGAAAATCTACAAAGAATAATTGAAAAGAGATAATTACAAGGTTTTAGATAGATATAGCTATAGTATGGAAAATTAACCATAAGAAAAATAGCTTAGTAATGTAGGAAGGAGAACAAAATTTTGATGATAACAGCAAAAAGTTATTTTAGTGGTGCTGGTGGAATGGACTTAGGAATGTTAGACGCTGGTATTGAAATTATGGAATCTTTTGAAATAGATAAAGTTGCTTGTGAGACTTTAAGGAAAAACTTTAAACACAGAATAAACCAAACCGATATCACAAAAATAACTGTACTCGATCAGCAAGATGCAGATGTTTATATTGGAACTTTCCCTTGTACGAAGTATAGCCGGATTGCTGATATACATGGAACTAGAACAGGCGATGATTTATTTTTACATTTTTTTAGACATGTGGCTTTAGCACAACCAGAAGTGTATATAGTTGAAAATGTTCCTGGTATGCGAAAATTTCAAGTGGTGATGGAGTGCTTAACTAGATTACCCAATTATTACGTTAGAGTAGAATGCCCTGTTAACGCAAATATGTGGCTCCCTCAAGAACGTAAAAGATTAATAGTTATAGGAACTAAAAAGCCTTTCCATAATTTATCTTATCCAGAAGCAAAACCAATGAGAATGAGAGATATTATTGATATTGGAGCAGAAGTATATACTCCTGATTATGTTCAAAAAAGATTAAATGGTGCATATCGAGATAAGCCAATTATTACAGATTTAGATGGAAAAGCTCCAACTTGTGTAGCGCAAAATATTGCCTCAATCTCTTACAAGTTGCATTTGTAGACAATGAGCACTATCGATACCTATTTTGCTTACCACTACAGAAGACTTATCATTAAAAACAAAAATGGAAGAAAGGAAAGAAGTATGCTTAATAAACTCATCGAGTTGATATCTGAAGGAAATATTAGTCTTGGACAATTATCCATTATTTTCGCTGTTATTCTAACAATAACTGCTATAATCGGTTACACCTTTCTTTTCTGGGAGCAGCGATCTTATGAAAAACTACTAACAGGTAAACCATTACCTTCTAATAGGGGTAGCGTCAGGAAAATGCGGATTTACAACGTTAAGGAAATCAAAATATAAAAAGCCTAATTTCTCGGTGTTATAAGTGAAAAATTAGGCTTTAGTTACTTCATTAAAGCGCCTGATTGTTGAAGACTAAAGTTTATATTCACCAAGAAATGCTCTTATCCTAACAAATTTTATTTAGGACTTACATGTATGCCTTCACTCTCTCGCCAATCTGCGTAAAGTATACGCTTTACATTATCATATCCATTGGTAGTTAATTGGTTATCTAACCACTGTTGATCAAATCCGAGTTCATGTAAATTATCCCATAAAATTTCCCCATCTATAATTAACGATGTTGGGAGGTCTACTGGACTTTCTGGAAGATTGAGATCTTGCTTGTCTGGTTTTTGATACTTGGATTTTAATAATAAACTTATTTGCCCATTAGCTTCCAATATACCGTATTTGACTTCGCGAACTGAAAAGACATTATTTTGACGGAGTATACTCAATACTTGATTTACATCCAATTTGTTCTTTGTAAGTAACTTCCTGTCCATAACACCATCTCGAATGATGATGTTAGGATTGCCTAATAAGAGAGAACGTGTCGATTTATTTTTTAGAGTCATAAACTCTATTCCAAACATAAGAAACGTCCACAATCCGATGGCATATAAAAAATGAAAAATCCCTACCTTATCTTCATAAATGGTATTTCCTAAAAGATCTCCAAGTACTAACACAAAAACTAAGTGAAACGGGGTTAACTGATAGATGGATGTTCTGCCTGTTATGATAATGATAAAAAATAAAGTGGCAAAACCAACGATGACTTTGATCGTCAGTAAACCAATATTGACTTCTTCCAAAGTTTTTTCCTCCAATTTAAATTTTACTTAGTTGTAAGATCTTGAGGTTTAGATAAAGAGGCTAGTTTTAGTATTAAAGCTCGAGTTACAATTCCAACCATGATGTAATATATGAATGAATATCTGTATCTCCACTCTAAATAATTAACAAGTTTGACCCACTCGCAAAAGGGTTCACCTATATAGGCATATGTTAGTGCCATAATGATCTGGGCTAAAATAAAAGATTTCCATGTTCTAAAATATTGATATAACAACATGTAAGCTACAGGCACCATTGAAAAATCAAAAGGAAAGGCCCGAGGAATAAAAGGTAAAAATGCAATGGGGTAATCCCAAAAACTATATTGTGCACCAACTACATCTAATAAGGTTGTTGTCAAGATAATTATGGTACCAAATAACAAAATTTCTAAAATAATGTCATGTTTAACAAGTTTAGCCCATATAACCCAAGGCACAACTAAAAAAACAACTAGTATCCACCATTCCCAAGTTAAAAACTCATTTGTTAGCCAACCATTTAATTCTAAATGATACAGCTTATCTTCTAATAAACGTATTTCCTTAAGATTTTCAAATATATTATCTATTGATATCATCCCTATATTTAAATTAAAAGGTAACAGATATTTTTGAATTCAAACTCTTTGAGCTGCCTTTTTAGTATTACCGTTTTTTAGTAATGAATTTCCATCGTAAATAACAAAAATTTTTTAAATCTAGATTTAAGATAGAACAATAAAAACAGGATACATCAACTTATAATAATGGAGAAAGGAGGCGAGCACCCTGTTCAACAATGCGCTCGGTCAGGGATCGTTGCAACAAGTCTTCAATTCTTAATGGTACAGAATCAGTAAGATCCCCCTCGAACTGCTCTGTGAGTTCTCTTGCCACATCAGCACTGTACACGACTTGACACACCTCATAATTCAGGCGAAAACTTCTCATATCATAGTTTGCTGCGCCTACTTCTGCAATTTCCTCATCAATGATCATCAGTTTCGCATGTAACATTCCTTTATTGTACTGGTAGATTTGGACCCCAGCTTCTATAAGTTCCCCGTAATAGGTACGACTTGCATAGCCCACGCTTTTTTGATCAATGTGGCGAGGAACCAGCAATCTTACGTGCACACCACGAGCCACAGCTGTCTTTAATGCCATGATAATATCTGTTTCTGGTACAAAGTAGGGTGTTGTTATATCAATAGTCTTGGTCGCCTGTGTTATACATATAAAGTAAGCTTGACGAATAACTGGGGTAGGAATTCCAGGGTTTCCTTCCAACGTATGGATGTACGCTTTTTGCAATGTCCCTGTCTTTGGGTATATGTCCATCTCTTTACCATCTATGGTGCTCAACTCTGAACCCAATTCGGCTGACCATCTGGAAAGATCTACTCTTCCGATTGGATTGATTTTCGTTACCTCAGATTTTGTTTTCAGATTTGTTTTCGATTTTATCCGTTCCGGCACAGCAATATTCCAATGAACGTCAAAGACAGTCTGCAAATTGACTGATGCTTCTCCTGTTATTTGTAAATGAGTATCCCTCCAGAAGCCAACGTCAGGCTTCAATCCTGTATATTCATATCCTACGTTCATGCCACCAGTAAAAGCTTTCTTTCCGTCGATCGTGACAATCTTACAATGATCCCGATAATTCCAATTGGATAAAATCCAGGGAAAGCGTAAAGGAAATATTGTCCGGCATTCTATCCCTGCTTCCACCATCTGAAGGATTTTTTGACGCGGAAATTTTTTACTCCCCCAACCATCTCTAATAAAACGAACCCGCACTCCGTTTACTGCTTTTTCGATCAGCAGTTCTGTGATGCGATTACCTATTTGGTCATTCCGATAGATGTAATATTCCAGATCAATGGTTTTTTGGGCTTTTTGTAGGGATTCGATGAGTTGTTCATATTTTGCTATTCCATTGTTAAACACTTGGACTTGGCCCATTCGAAGCCCATTCACAGTGAAATGCCGTAAAGCATCGGCAATTACCGATGCTGAATCACCGAATGTCTCAGGTAATTTGTTAGATTCATTTTTAGAAGAGTTCAATCTTTTTCGATGAATAAACTTAGGGTTTGATACGCTAAGATAAAGCAAGAAACCAATGACTGGCAAAAGAAGGACGATTATTATCCAATTCAATGCCTTGGCAGGCCTACGTACTTCCCAAATTGCTATGAATAAGATAAAGAACATATTTAACAGGTATAGATAAAAAATCCACTCCAACTGGAATCCCTCCTTCTGTTTCTCTTAACATGTCCAAACTATGTAGCGAGTATACGTTTGGAATACGAAGGAATTGTTTAGATACCTTTTCTTATGAGACACCCAAAATAATTTTGTAATTAGTTTATTTTGTCACAGGAATTTAAACGTTGGAAATGGATCGAAAAACAAAAATGGAGGTCCGTTTTACATTTCTTCTATATTAATCCCAATATATTCCGTAATTCTGCTGCGGCTGACTAAGTATATTCGATGTTAAAAAGACTCCAACAGGGGGGCAAGGCACTACTACTAATTATGTTAACTAGTTTTGTATAGAGTATTCATTTGATATTTGTAAAAAAGGGCATGAATGTATGCTTTTTTTCATACTGTATTTTGGAGGTGGAAAAATGACAAGAGTAGCTTACCAAAATGCAGACGTCGATTTAATGGCAAGGATGATGAGAGCAGAAGCTGAAGGCGAAGGACCACAAGGAATGCTATATGTTGGAAATGTCATTGTTAACCGTGTTGTAGCAGATTGTGCTGACTTTAAGGAATTAAGAACAATTAGAGATGTCATTTTTCACGTACAAGGAGGAAATTACTCTTTTGAAGCTGTTCAAAAAGGTAATGTATTTTATCAAAGAGCAAGAGAATCTGAAAGAAGATTAGCAAGAAAGAATTTGGAATATTGGAGAGATCACCCAGCGAAATATGCTCTTTGGTACTTTAATCCATATGGTCCGTGTCCTCCAACATGGTATGACCAACCTTTTACTGGTCAATTTAAACAACATTGTTTTTATGAACCAGCGCCTGGAACATGTGAAAGCGTTTATAGTCCTCGTTGAGGAAAAGATTCGAATATTTATAAAAACTAAAATAAACTTTTTAGTAACCGTATTTACCTAAGAAAGATTGTAAAATACTAACTTAACAAAAAGGTACATTAATTGAGTAAGCAGCAAAAAAGGATCTTCTTACTGGAAGATCCTCAGAGGGTTTGTCAAACCGCTGGGAGGTGCGAACCACTTCGGTTTTATGCCAATGGTTTCTTCAATGAGAGCATTCGTCTTTTCTAACTCTTGTATGGTATCACTTTTAGATCGCTTCTTAAGATCTAGATGACTATAAGCATGATTTCCAATTTCATGGCCTTCCCGATAGATCATCTTAGCTAGGTCAGGATTCTTTTTAACCCAGCTACCATCGAAAAAAAATGTCGCCTTCACCTTGGATTCCTTTAGTGTGGTAAGGATCGTTGGAATGTACTCATTACCCCAAGCAACATTTATTAATAACGCCACCATAGGCTTTTCTGGATTTCCTTTATAAATCGGGATGGGTGCTAGATTTTCTAAATGGACATTTGGAGGTTTTTCCTTATAAACAACTTTGTTTTTGTGAAAATTACCATCTGATTTCATTTTTTTATAACTAGATTCAATATCTACATCCAATCCATTGTATCCAGGAATTGCCTTCCACACTCTATCGACTTTTGCATCAATCGGTTCAATTTTATGTTCCTCTCTATACACTTTAATTTCTTTGTAAAGTTCATCATTTTTCTCCTTTAAGGCTGCTGTACCAGAGCCAATAGTATTAAATGGTCCAATAAGATCCGTAATTGTTAAAATGAAAGTACTTAAAAACACTATTAGTATTAGCGAATTTTTTTCCTCATAAAACTCCTCCGCAATATAAACTAATAATTTTAAAATACCCATCAACAATAGACTTATGTAATTAAAAAAAAACAATCATAACACTAATCTTATAGGCTTATTATTCCCATCCCATTAACTACACCGTAGGAAAAATCGGCTTTCTTCATGTCGATATTGCTTAGCGTATGTTTCCACGTTTGTTGTTGGGACTCTCAATAAAAAATTATTTTCCTTTAATTAAGGATGTTATTAAACCCACAGAGGTAATAGCTATACATGAATAAATGAAGGTATCTAATTTTAATAAAGCCAGACATGCCAACACAATAATTCCATCTATCAGTATGATTACAAGTGCAATATTTAACGAAAAAGTTTCAGAAATAATTTCAGCTAGTAAGTCAGTTCCTCCAGTGCTTGTCTTATATCGCAGCATTAGACCAACACCAACTCCAATTATTGCACCTCCAATTAGTGCGCTTGCAAGTTGGGGAATAAAAAATTGAGAACGAAGAGGAACAAGTAAATCAATAAATAAGGACGAAACCAATAAGCCTTGCAAACTACTAAAAAAATACTCTTTTTTATTTATTGAGGAAAATATACAAATAGGGATACTTAACCCCACCATTATAATACCAGTTGGAAATTTAAAAAAATAATGAAGTAATAGTGCGATCCCAAGGATTCCACCATCTATTAAATGATGAGGAACTAGAAACCCATTCACACCAACTCCTAATAACAGACTTCCAATAAGAGTAGCTATTAATTTCTTAAAAATAACAATCACCTTGTCTCATTTTTAATCTAATAATATGTCGGGGTTTTAAGGTTAAGAATAAGAATGCAGAGGAAAAATTAAATATATTAGGGAATACTTCATTTATTAGGGGATAATCGCCTCCACTTTCCCCCTTTCTTAAAAGGCATTAAAGTATCTAAAGAAAGTAATTCTTTAGGTACTTTAATGCTCCGAAATCCCATAAGTAAAAAATAATTTAAACTTCAGTAAAGTTACTATTACTCCCTTGATCCCATATATCTAAATCCCTTTTTAGTTCACTCCGTTTTTTTATTTATTGTGTAATAAGGTAAGTTTCCTTGAGCTGACGAAATAATTCGTGCAAAACTAAAATCATTTATGTTTATTTCCTTTATAGGCAAGTTAAATTATTTAAATTAATGAGAATTGCACTCTTATCACAAAGACACATATTCTATTCTAAAAATAAATTACTAACGTCTATCTGTGAAGATTACCTATACAGGAGCATTTTTCCCAAACAAAATGGGACTTCTCAATGAGGTCCCATTTCCTTGTTGTGCGCCCGGCATGCACATGAACTATAGGGTGCGAGTCCCGAACCCCGAAGACAGAAGTAGAGGTTAGCCAAGAGCTAGGGTGTCCGTGGTGACGCGGAATCTGAAGGAAGCTGGAGGCAAAACACCGGTCCGAGGAACACGAATCTCATACAAGGCTAGTTACGACTGGATGAGTTTGCAACACAAAACAAAGTCCTTTCTGTCGAAGGTCATACCTAGTAAATGAGGCGGATAGATGGTGTAAAAGTGCATGTGCTTACCCGGGGAGGTCTGATGGAAACGTGAAGTACCCTTCATAACCTACTTGGTGACAAGTAGCTGAATCATCAGAAGTCAGCAGAGGTCATAGTACGATTGGGTCTAGAACCAGTCGGAAGGACTGAACAATTAAGAGAGATTAGCCCTTGGCTTTCCATCTAGAATGAAATAGCACAGAAAACAGAGAAACCTCACGCTTAGAAAGTAGTGGTGAATCCCACGAGGGTATTTGCGGAGGGTGGAGTTCAGATGGGCATAATAAGATAAGCTAATCACGGAAAGGAACGAAATGGTGATGTTGAATCAAATTCTTGAACGGCAAAATATGATACAAGCGCTAAAGCGAGTGGAAGCGAATAAAGGAAGCCATGGAGTAGACATGATGCCCGTACAAACCTTACGACAGCACATCCTCGAAAATTGGGAAACCATTAAATCGCAGATTTTGAATGGAACCTATGAACCACAACCAGTACGTCGAGTCGAAATCCCGAAACCAGATGGTGGTGTGCGTTTACTAGGTATCCCAACCGTGACAGATCGTTTGATTCAACAAGCTATCTCGCAGATTTTATCAAAGGAATATGACAAAATATTTTCGGACCACAGTTATGGATTCCGTCCAAATCGGAGTGCCCATGACGCTGTTCGGAAAGCAAAGGGTTATTTAAAGGAAGGTTATCGATGGGTGATTGATATGGATTTAGAGAAATTCTTCGATAAGGTCAATCATGACCGACTAATGGCAACATTAGCGAAACGAATTTCAGATAAATCTTTATTAAAACTTATTCGTAAATATCTCCAAGCTGGTGTCATGATAAATGGAGTGATTTCAAGTATAGAAGAAGGAACACCACAAGGTGGACCTTTAAGTCCCTTACTTTCAAACATAGTTCTAGATGAACTCGATAAAGAGTTGGAGGAACGTGGACATAAATTCGTTCGATACGCAGATGATTGCAATATTTATGTGAAAACAGAACGTGCGGGTCTAAGAGTAATGGCGAGTGTACAAAGATTTATTGAGGGAAAACTTCGTTTAAAAGTAAACGAAAAGAAATCAGCGGTAGACCGTCCTTGGAACCGGAAGTTCTTAGGTTTTAGTTTCACGAATCACAAAGAACCAAAGGTTCGTCTTGCGAAAACAAGTCTAGTTCGAATGAAGAAGAAAATACGAGAGATTACCTCAAGAAAGATGCCATACTCCATGGAATACAGAATCAAGATGTTAAACCAATATCTAATGGGGTGGTGTGGTTATTTTGGATTAGCAGATACAAGTTCCACATTCAAATCACTAGATAGCTGGATTAAAAGAAGATTAAGAATGTGTCTATGGAAGAATTGGAAGAAACCTCAAACAAGAGTCAGAAATCTTACTCGGTTGAAAGTTCCTTCTGGAAAAGCATACGAGTGGGGAAACACCCGAAAAGGGTACTGGCGCATTTCTAAAAGCCCCATATTACACAGAACCCTCGGCAATTCCTATTGGGAAAGCCAAGGGCTGAAAAGTCTACAAGTTCGTTACGAAACTTTGCGTTATTCATCTTAATTGAACCGCCGTATACGGAACCGTACGTACGGTGGTATGAGAGGTCGGGAGTTAATCACTCCCTCCTACTCGATTATTAAGTATAATAATCTCTTTAATGGAGAGATAAACCAAACTGTTGTTCGTTTTATGAACTAACCGTTTTTATAACCGGTAACTAAACCATTAGCTCTAAGCTCGTGAAGGGGTAGCGTCCCGAAAATGCGGATTTACAACGTTAAGCTGTTTTCATTGTTAAAAACGAAGGATTTAACAACGATAAGACTTTTGAGACAAGTCTTACGAGACACTAGTAAGCTTTATTTTACGTAAAATCGGTTAAGTCCCAATAGATTAGACCATATTGATATAAACCTCATACCCCTTGATATAACAACGATTGTATTCTCAACGTTGTAAATTGTGAAAATCCTGACGCTACCCCGTGAAGTGGTGTCAGCTCCAATCTGGACTCCAAACTCCTATTCTCAATTTTATACTTCAAAATACCTGTTTATAATACATGTTGTATTAGTGATGATTTTAATTTATACAGAGTCATGATGCTAAAAAAAAGATATACGGATAATACGGATAATAAAAATAAGGATAACCATACCAAAATGGGCTCAATAACGTACCAGCCAACAAACCACCTAATAAACCGCCTAGAAATGGGCTTCTCCACCAATATGGTCTCCAAAAGAAGGGAGATCCAAAAAATGGTCTAAAGGGAAAAGGCCTAAAAAATGGTCTAAAGAAAATGGCCTTATACCCCAAATCCTTTGGTCTAAATTTTCAACCTGATTATTTTGCCGAGATGGATCGTAATAATATTGCGGTTCTGAATTCATGAAAAGGGATTTTAAATCAGGCTTAAATCTGTAATTGGTGCTTTGTTAAGGGCTAGAACATCGCATCTTTTTTATAAACGTCGCGACTTTCTTAAAAATATCGCGTCTTTTTTATTAGTATTGCAACTTTATTTCAAAGCTACAGAAGATTTATTTTAGTAATATTTTGGCTTAATTTTAAAACGAAAGGAATCTCAATAATTGTCTATCCAAAGGAATAATTGCTATTTAGAATTGAGGATAAAACATTTTATTCGAGGCATTCTATCTTTGTACTAAACCACAAACAGGAGGAAGTAGCATGGCTAATCAAATTGATACTAATAAATTAAAACAAGCAGAGGCAGCCTCTTCTATAGTAAAAGATATGATAACTTCAGCGATTGAACAATCTGCTGCTAATACTACTCTTGCTTCAGAAGCATTAAAACAAGCATCAAATGAAGTTGCAGGCGGTTTTCTATATTTATTGTGTTTAATTAAGTTCAGTAAAGGGAACGGTGGAAAAAATTTGAGATGAGACATATTACCCAAAAAGATTATACATCGCAAACCTATAATCGTCGCCAAATAGAAGAACTGATGGGGATTTGGAAACGAGGTTACTACAGAAAAAATGGTGCTATTCACCAAAAGTAATTTTATAACTATATTCCCAAAAAATTCACCACATAAGAAAATTCTGATTCGGGTAATCTAAAAAGGTCAAAAAATTCAAGGAGGATTCATCATGACAGTAATAAATGATGTTAAGACAGCTCTAGCAGGATTAAAAAGTGCACAAGCAAGTTTCGAAACATTTGCTCTTGGTACAGATAATCAACAGGCAAAGCAACTTTACCAAGATGCTGCTAAACAAACCCAATCTGTTATTAACAGCCTTGAACCACGCGTTCAACAAATTGAACAAGAAGAACCTCAATACAAACAACAATAATGAGTAAGATAAAAAAGGTTGGCCTCCCAACCAACCTTTTTTAATTCCTTTAAATAATGGGAAAAACGGAGATGGTTTCATGAAAGACAAAATAACCAAAATAAAAATTTTTCTTTCCATTTTAGCCGTGATCGGGTTTGGAACAGGATGTAACGATAACCAAAATCAGTTAGATGAGGATAACAATCATTTAGGTATTTCACAAGTACATACGAGTAAACCCATCGGTCAATCTGTTGCCAATAGGGCTAAAGAAAAGATTATTACCAAAGAAGAAATTTCAGATGTAAAGGCTGTGAATACAGATAAAGAGCTTTTTGTAGCAATAAAGGTAGAAAATTTCAATCGTTTTCGATTAAAAAGTATCGAGAAGACAGTAAAGTCAGACTTAGAAAAAATGTATCCGAATCATAAAGTCGTCGTTTCGACGGATAAAAAAATGTTCTGGGAACTCGAAAAAATAGAACAAAGACTGCAAAAAAACAATATGAATAAGAAAAGCTTGAAAAAAGATTTGCAAAAACTTGAAAGTATTCTAAAGGAACAGACGTAAAGAGGAAGGATCGAGCTATGTCAAATAATCAAAAGAAACAATTAACTCCTGTCCAACAGGAGTACCAGGAATTACAAAAACAACGTGAAATAAAAAGACCGGTTGTAACAAATTGTATAAAAGCCTTTCTAACAGGTGGTCTCATCTGTCTTATTGGTCAGCTTATTCAAGACTTTTACATCTATTATTTTGATTTTACAGAGCAAACGGTCGGAAATCCGACGGTAGGTACTTTGATTTTTATTACGATGCTTCTTACCGGTTTTGGAGTATATGATCGAATGGCCCAATTTGGGGGAGCAGGGACAGCTGTACCCGTAACTGGTTTTGGTAATGCGGTCATATCACCTGCCATTGAACATCGAACCGAAGGATTTGTACTGGGCGTAGGCGGCAATATGTTTAAACTAGCCGGTTCTGTCATTTTATTTGGTGTGTTTTCTGCTTTTATCATTGCCTTAATTAAAACAATTTTAATCAGATGGGGTGGTTTATAATGCTTGCAGGTCATCGTACATGGGTTTTCGAACAAAAGCCTGTGATTATTTCCACTGGAACAGTAGGTGGACCATTTGAAGCAGATGGAGCTATATCGGAAGATTTTGATCTTCTTCATGCCGATTTATGGCTCGGACAGGATTCCTATGAAAAAGCACATAAAGTTTTTTTTGAAGAAGCTTGTCAAAAGGCAATGGAAAAAGGAGAAATACAAAAGGAACAGGTTCAGTTTCTTCTCGCAGGGGACTTGATCAATCAGATTACTCCCACAAGTTTCGCTAGTCGAACCATTGGAGCTCCTTATTTTGGTTTATTTGGTGCTTGTTCTACCTCTATGGAAGGATTGGCTCTAGGTGCTTATATTATTAATACAAAGGGGGCTAAATATATATTAACAGGGGCTTCGAGTCATAACACAGCTGTTGAAAAACAGTTTCGTTATCCGACAGAATATGGAGGACAAAAACCACCTACTGCACAATGGACGGTTACTGGTGCTGGTGCGGCCCTTTTAAGTGATTCTGGGGATGGACCGAGTGTCACTTCTGCTACGATAGGCCGTGTGATTGATATGGGACTGACCGATCCATTTAATATGGGGGGGGCTATGGCACCAGCTGCTGTTGATACGATTGAAGCGCATTTAACGGAAAGAAAGATTGATCCCTCTTATTATGATTTAATCGTCACTGGGGATCTTGGAAAGATAGGGCGTGAAGTTTCCCTTGATTTATTTAAAAAGCATGGAACTTCCATTAGTGAAGGACAATTCCAAGATTGTGGACTTATGATTTATCGGAAAGGACAACCAGTCCTCGCAGGGGCAAGTGGGGCGGGGTGTTCAGCAACAGTAGTCTATGGTCATTTATTAAATCGCATGAAAAAAGGCGAATTTAAAAGAATGTTAGTAGTGGCCACTGGTGCTTTATTATCACCTCTTTCTTTCCAGCAAAATGATACGATTCCTTGTATCGCTCATGCGGTATCGATTGAATACGGAGGTGAACAATCATTATGACCTACTTTTGGGCTTTTACCGTAGGTGGTTTGATTTGTGTCATTGGGCAAATTATGTTTGATGTGTTTAAACTAACTCCGGGACATACGTTAAGTACCCTTGTAGTAGTGGGGGCCATTTTAGATGGGTTTGGATTATATGAACCCTTGATTGACTTTGCTGGTGCAGGAGCTACCGTACCTATTACAAGCTTTGGGAATTCCCTTGTACATGGGGCCATGCAAGAGGCAGAACAACATGGGTTAGTTGGTGTGCTCACAGGAATGTTTGAAGTGACCAGTTCAGGAATTTCAGCAGCCATTATTTTCGGCATGATAGGGGCTTTAATTTTTAAACCAAAAGGATAAGGAGAATCTAGGATGACAGTAGGATCAGATGTCAAACAATGTTTTGTCAGTTTAAAAGGAGTAGAAGCAAGTCTTTCAAGTTTAGCATTACAGACTCTAGATGATGATTCGAAACGTTCATTACATGAAACCATGATGGTTGTACATGAAGTAGTCACGGATTTAAAAAAACGAGTTGGAGAATTAGAACAAGAGGAATTTCAGTACAAAGGTTTTTAAGAGATATAATTTTTATAGGGGGTGTTAAGTGGTGCCTGAATGGTTAGATATTGCCGTAAGGTCAATATTCTTTGTTGTTGTTTTATTTTTTATTACAAAATGGTTAGGGAAAAAGCAAATCTCTGAATTATCTTTCTTTGAATATGCAACTGGTATTTCCATTGGAAGTATAGGTGCTGAAGTTGCTATGGGACTGGAACGGAACATTTTTCATGGAATCATTGGAATTGTCATTTTTGCAGCAATACCCTTTTTATCTGGTTTGCTTTCCTTAAAAAGTAAAAAGTTCCGTGATTTTGTAGAAGGAACAGGAACTGTCTTTATAAAAGATGGGAAAATCATGGAAGATAATTTAAAAAAGGAAAGATACACGACAGATGAATTATTAGAATTACTTCGTAAGAAGGATGTTTATCAGGTGTCTGATGTAGAATTCGCTGTATTAGAGGCAACAGGGGATTTATCCGTCATGTTAAAGAAAGAAAACCAACCATTAACAGCAAAGGATCTAAACTTGACGGTTGCTTCAATTAAAGAGCCTCAGACTGTCATTATGGATGGTGTGATCATGGATGAACCACTTGCGACTATTGGACGAAGCCGTGCTTGGTTACACACTGAATTAGAAAAACTTGGTGTAACGGTAGAAAATGTTTTTCTTGGACAAGTTAATTCCTATGGAGAGTTAACAGTTGACCTGTTTGACGATCAATTACAAGTCGCATCTCCTCAAGAAAGACCTTCAATTCTTTCGACCATGAAAAAATGCCAAGCAGACTTAGAGTTGTTTGCTCTTGGAACCGAATCAAAAGAAGCTAAGCAAATGTATAGTAAAAATAGTGAAAAACTACAAGAAGCTATTGATAAAGTGATGCCTATTTTAAAAGGATAATGGTTTATTTCGCTATATTGGATGATCTTAAGACACATAACAAAAAAGTAGTACCATTTTTTGCATAATAACATTAAGTCGAATCTTGAAAATAAAATCTTTGGAAAAATATCTTTTTTTAAATTGATTAGAGGGTGCTTAAAATATTAAAACATTACTGGTTAACTTTCTCTGTTAATTTTTGCAGTATTGTCAAAGAGATGAACATCCTTAGTCTGACTTCAGACTAAGGTGATTTTTCCTAAGAGGTGTTAGAAGTGTCTATTTTTTTAGTTAAATTAATTTATATATATATTGTTTTTATTGTATCCATAAAAATTTTAGGGAATCAGCCCTAGCACAACTTACCCCTCACGAATTTGGAGCGATTCTATTTTTATCTTATTTAGCATTGGGGTCCATTAAAGTAAATGGAGTAACAGAGGGGATTATTGGAATCATTGTTATAACGGGCGTCACTTAGTTATATCAAAATTAAGTTTATTAAATTGGTTAAACCCTTTTATTATAGGAAAACCGACTATTTTAGTTAAACATGGAAAAATTGTATATAAAAATTTAAGGAAAAATAGATATCCTTTATCTGAGCTGTTGTCAGGTTTAAGAACAGCAAGATATCCAGATATTCAAGATATTGAATATGCGATTTTGGAAGCAACAGGTGAAATCAGCATTTTACCAAGGAAAGAATTAGTTCCTGTTACTCCAAAGGATTTACATATGAAAGTAGAATACCATGGATTCCCAATAGCTGTTGTAATTGAAGGGAAAGTTCAGAAGCGTAATTTAAAATTAATCAACAAGAATGAAGAGTGGCTTAAGCAAGAACTAAAGGCAAAGGGATATCATCAAATTAAAGATATATTTTACGCTTCTGTTAGAGATACCGACCATTCACTAAACATTAACACATTTGATATTAGCGACTAATCTTAAAACGATTTCCCCTCCCTATATTAATCCTAGATAAACGGTTTTAGGTAAATATGGTTTTCTTAGTACAGTACCTTATCAAACTATCAAGTTCTAAGTATTTTTGAAGAAAGATGAGAAACCAAATGCATCATTATAACTTTTTCCATACTATGGGGATATAAAGAGTGAAACTTTGAGTGTGGTTGTTGTTTAATAATTAATTTTCTTTCCCGAAAAAACAGTCAAATGCCTAAAAGGCTAATGCTATAATAGAGTTTTCCATTAATCTAATAAAAATCAATTCACCAACAAATTGATCCGAAATAATTAATTAAAAAGCCGATTTTTCCTTGACATAAAAGGAGAATCGGCTTTTTACTAGTTATCCCTATTACTCATCTTTATTATCCCTATCGAAGAGGGGCAGATCTCAACAAGAAAAATTGCTAATTTTAAAGTTGGGCATGTATTCGATATATCCCAAACGAATGCACCATTAGAAGATTTACCAAAAATATTCCCTAATAAACAGTTTAATTTCCAAATTGAAGAAGGCAGAAATGTCGAGCATTTAAGGAAAGGGATAGAAGCTGTTTCTAAAGAATTAAATATCGATATGAGAGATATGCGACAATCGGAATTAGGTGTAACAGAATTAGGAGCATCTAAAGGTGCCTTTGTTCAAGGTAAAGATGGTAAAGGTAAAGAGATTGTTATGAATAGTCGTAACACAGAAACACAAGCATTAGCAACGTCTATTCATGAGTTGGCCCATATAGTACCATTATGACCAAGTGCAATCTACGTTAAGCGATGGGAGCCGTTTCGTTCATTATGACTATAGAGATAAGTTTAATATCAACCTCGGTGAACCGTATCATAAGTAAAAGAGGTTTTTGAGGGCATATAAGATTCTAAACATTGAAAAACAGTTAATTTATCTAATCAAGTTTTTAAATTGACTAGCACTTTGAAAGGATGTTGACACGCTAGTAAAGCAAAAAGGCTGCCTAAAAAACAAAAATTTCTTTTAGCCAGCCTTTTGGATTATGCAGTTTTGGAAATGAGTTCGTTAATTTTTAATAAGACCCTTGATTCATCATTAGCGGAATGGAAGCCTTTTGATATATTCTTTTATGTATAATTTATTTTAAATAAAAGAAAACACAATCCCTGTTCAGTTGAACCAATCCACAGCATAAATGATCCAAATACTCCGCAATTAAGCATAAAAAGCACCTTCCTTACAGTTAAGTGAAGGTGCTTCTTTTCTAATAGATTTTGTAAAGCAACATTGTAAATGTAAGCTTATGCTTAATTGTTTAATTCCGAAATATCCATTTCTTTTATGATTTCTGCTATCCGATTTTTTCCCCATTCATACATCATTTCAACGATAGGAAGTAAAGTCATCCCCAATTCAGTCATGGAATATTCCACTTTCGGTGGAACTTCTGGATAAACCTCGCGATGAACTATTCCATCTTCCATCAGTTCTCTTAATTGATTCGTTAATATTTTATGAGATATTTTTGGAAAAAGCCTTTGGAGATCACTGAATCGATGTGGTCCTTCTACCCCTAAATGCCATAAAATAACGATTTTCCATTTACCACTTATAATTGATAAGGTAAGTTCTTTTTCACAATTATAATCACCATTTATGATCTTTTCTTTAACTTCATCTCTAAATGTATCTGGCATAAATTCTTACCTCCTTATTTGTATCAATTGTAACCTGTTGGTAACCTCCTTACAAAAAAGTGCAGTCTTCACAGTGAAGAAACCCAGCAGTAGAATGAAATAGTCGTCTTACCGGCGAATTATTTTTATTAATGAGGAGGAACTACTAATGAGTAAAAAAGCACTTTTAATTATACCACCAGAACGTTTCAATGAAGACGAATTATTTCAACCAAAAGCGGAATTGGAAAGCAACGGAATTGAAGTGACAATTGCAAGTACAAAAACAGGTGAAATCATAGGGGATTATGAAGGTAAAGCAATTGCTGAGGTCATTTTCTCAGACGTTTCTGCGACTGACTATGATGTTGTATCTGTTATTGGTGGATCTGGTACGAACGATCATTTATGGGAAAATAAAGAATTACAAGACTACTTGAAACAAGCGTATACTAATAAAGTTCTTGTAACAGGGATTTGTGCAGGTGCGGTTACTGTAGCTAAAACGGGTTTACTTACTGGAAGAGAAGCAACTTGCTATCCAGTAGATATACAAAAAGACCAATTAAAAGCGAATAAAGTAACATATGTTGAAAAACATGTTGTTGCTCATGATGATATTATCACTGGTGATGGTCCAGATGGCGCTAAAGAATTTGGAGAAGCTTTAGTAAAAGCATTAAGCTAATTCTACAGTCTCTTCGCTGAATTTTCATATAATCAAAAGCCTACGGAATTAATTCCGTAGGCTTTTGGCTATCCAAATGTAAGAAAAATACACCAAATATTAACTCTGATTCAATATGAACCGTGTTACGATATTTATATAGTTTTACTAGGTCGTCTTTTAGTTGAATATCAATCAAATTCAATCGAAAATCAAACCTCAACTTTTTCGTCATACTAAAAAAGTTAAGAGTAAACAGTAAAAGCTTACATAATTGAAGCTGATAAGAGATTTAAAAGGGTATATTTTTTACACGATGCTGGGAGGGACATAAACCCCACTGCCACCTTAAAACTTTATAAAAGAAAGACAAACTACTCATTATTAAGGAGGATTAAAATGGAACATATTGTAATTAATGCTGTATTAAAACCAAAAGAAGGCCTGCAGGGGCAACTATTATCAGAACTCAAAAAGGTACAAGCGGTATCAAGGGAAGAGAGTTTTTTTAGTGGTCTTTATTAAGAAGGGAGCATTTCGCCGTATCTCCTTCGAAACAAATCTTTTGATTTGGACAGACCAAATGGCTAATATATTAATATCGCGAATTACCGATTTGGCGTGATGCTTTCAGATCATCTATCCAGCGTCCATTGGGATAGTGATAATCGATATAGAAAGAGGCAAATGACATTGAAGCAGAAATTGGAACGCTTAAATGATGAACAAGCCGTTGAAATTTTTAAAGCATTGTCGAACCAGACGAGGGTGAGCATTCTTCAAATGTTAAAAGATCCCGACAGTCATTTTTCACCGCAAGCCCATATTATTGCTGATGAAGGATTTGAAGGTGGGGTTTGCGTAGGGGATATCCGAAGCAAGGCCGGGATTTCGCAATCCACTACTTCACAGTATTTATCGATTCTGCTGCAAAGCGGACTGGTTGAAATGAAGCGAATCGGACAATGGACGTATTATCGCCGTAATGAGGAAACGATTAAAAAGTTAGAAAAATACATTGGTACAAAAATTTAAGGAGAATTGAAGTGAGTTTATTACAGCATCGAGCATATAACAGGTTGTACCAAAAGGATAAAATGACGCTTGGTTTCACGATTCCGACGGCAAGGATGTCCAAATATCCGATTATGGAAAATCAGTTGTCGCTTGCCCGCAAAATTGAAGACCATGGTTTCGCGGCATTGTGGCTTCGGGACGTTACGATTCAGAATTTGAATATTGATGATAACGGTCAATTGTATGATGTATGGATTTATTTGACCTATCTTGCGGCCCATACCAAGGAAATTGCACTTGGGACGGCGAGTGTGGTCCTCCCGCTGCGCCACCCTGTCCGAGTGGCAAAGGAAGCATCATCTATTGACCGGTTGTTTCCCGAACGGCTGATCATGGGAGTGGCTTCAGGAGACCGGGATAAAGATTTCACAGCTTTGGGAATATCCAAGCTCGAAAGCGGAGGGCTGTTTAAAAAGAATTATGCATTCCTTGAACGGCTATTAAAGGAGCACAATCCCACTATCAACAGCGATTTAGGCATCATCGATGGAACGGATATGAGAATGATCCCCAAACCTTTTTCTTCGATTCCGACCATGGTGACAGGATTCAGCAATCAATCGATTGAATGGATCGCCCAGAACGGGGACGGCTGGATCCAGTACCCGAGGATTATCCCGCAACAAACTCAATTGATTAACGAGTATCGCGAGTTGTCGGAAATTTACGCCCCAGGAGTGTTTAAACCTTTCACTCAGACTTTATTTATCGATTTATCGGAAAATCCCGATTTGTCTCCTGTTCCGATTCCGTTAGGATTTCGTGTAGGGCGCAAACAGTTATTAGAAATTCTATATCAATTTCAATCCATTGGTGTCAATCACCTGGCATTTGTATTGTATTTTTCAAAGCGCCCTCCAGAGGAAGTCATCCAGGAGCTTGGAGAGTTTGTGTTGCCTTACTTTTCGACTCATGAAATTCCAGTATTAGATTAGTTTTAAAAATTAGATAAGGGAAGAAGATGAACTTATGTCTAAACATGCAAATAAACTAAACGAAATTCCTTTCTCGGTGCTTGATCTTTCACCGATAACAGCCGGAAGTACTCCTGCTGACTCTTTCCGCAATACATTGGAACTCGCACAGCATGCTGAAAAACTTGACTACAAACGTTTTTGGCTCGCTGAACATCACAA
Organism: Niallia sp. M35; assembly: GCF_050971705.1. Taxonomy (NCBI): domain Bacteria; kingdom Bacillati; phylum Bacillota; class Bacilli; order Caryophanales; family Bacillaceae; genus Niallia; species Niallia sp. M35. Next base: position 63,868 of record NZ_JBPCEP010000015.1, on the reverse strand, counting down.
TATGCCGTTTATCGCCAGTTCCGCCACTTCTGTGGTGATGTCCCATGTGGCAGCCGGTACATCAAAAATCCGGGTTGGTTCAGGAGGAATCATGCTGCCGAATCACGCTCCGCTCGTCATCGCTGAACAGTTTGGCACTCTTGAATCCTTATATCCTGGGCGAATTGACCTTGGTCTGGGGCGTGCACCTGGTACAGATCAGTTGACCGCTCGTGCATTGAGACGCGACTTGAGAAGTACCGGAGATGACTTTCCTGAGCAATTAGCGGAACTCCGCGGTTACTTTGATCCATCCCTGGCCCAAGGGAACCCTATAAAAGCGATTCCGGGTGAAGGTTTGAATATTCCAATCTGGCTGCTGGGTTCAAGCGGCTTCAGTGCGCAGCTGGCCGGAGAACTGGGTTTGCCATTCGCGTTTGCCGCCCATTTCTCGCCACTTAACACTCTGGGTGCTCTACAGATCTATCGCAAGGCGTTTAAGCCTTCGAATGTTCTCGATAAGCCGTATGCGATGGTGGCATTGAATATCATTACAGCAGAAACGGATAAAGAGGCAAAGCGCCTTTTCACAACCCTGCAGCAGCAATTTTTGAATCTGATGAGTGGCAACCTTACACAGCTTCAACCACCGGTAGATGACATTTCCGAATTGGCCAGCAGCTACCAATTAAAGTCTCTCGAGCAGCAATTAGGCTCATCGATTGTTGGCAGCCAGCAGACGGTAAAGGACAAGCTATATACATTTTTGGAGGAGAGCCAGGCAGATGAAATAATGGTCATTGCACAAGTTTACGACCACAAAGCTCGCCTGCATTCATACGAGCTTCTGTCAGAAATTACAAAAAGTGAAAGGTAATAAGGAGGACATCAGCAAGGAAAGTATTGATGTTTTACTTGATAAAAGGGAACCGTTTTTAGATGTGGTTTGGATCAAGTATTTCTATGTGTCACAAGCAGGATTTGACATCACGAATTCTTCCAAAGGGCATCACCATCCTTAAACACGTGACAGAGCGATACTAAATGTTTTTATACCATCATATATCTAGCAGTAACATATACTAAAAACAGTAGATTATTTGTATTTATTGTGTTAAATGAGAATAATACCAACGATGCTTTACAATTATAAGGGGGCTTATCATAATGAGCAAAAAAATCGCTACACTAATAACAGACTTATTTGAAGATGTAGAATTCACAGAACCAGCACGAGCATTTAAAGATGCTGGTCATCAAGTGATCACAATCGACATACAGGCTGGAAAAGATATTACTGGTAAAAAAGGTGAAGCAGTAAAAATTGATAAAGGAATTGGGGAAGTTAATCCTCAAGACTTTGATGCTTTATTCATCCCTGGCGGCTTCTCTCCCGATTTATTACGTGAAGACGACCGTTTTGGTGAATTCGCAAAAGCATTTATACAAGAAGGTAAACCTGTTTTTGCCATTTGCCATGGCCCACAAGTATTAATTGATACAGACCTATTAAAAGGCGTCGACATAACAGGTTTCAAATCAATAAGGAACGATCTCAAAAATGCAGGTGCTAACTACAAAGATGAAGAAGTTGTGGTAAGCAATAATATTGTAACAAGCCGTTTTCCGGATGACATTCCTGCCTTTAATCGTGAATCCTTAAAATTATTAGCTGAATAATAGCGTAAGTACTCAATAGTATCGTTTTAGAAATTAATATTTCACAATGAATTTCAATAAAAAAAGGTTTTAATAAGAAAGGGGTTTTACTATGTCATTAAATGGTAAACGAGTAGTTGTTTTAGGGGGTACTTCTGGTATTGGTTTAGCAACTGCCAAAGCGTTTCTCGATCAATCAGCTCAAGTGATCATTGCCAGCCGTTCTGTTTCCAAATTAAATGAAGCAAAACAAGTTCTTGGTGGCAATGTAGAAGCAATTGAAATCGATTTTCGAAGCGAAGAAAAAGTAGCAGAATTTTTCAGTAAGGTTGGAAAATTTGACCACCTTGTGGTAACAGCAGGTGAAGGCGCAATGGGGCACTTTAGCGAACTGCCTGTGGCAAGTGCAAAAGAGGCGTTTGATAGTAAATTCTGGGGGCAATATATCACTGTCCGTTTTGCACTTCCATATTTAAGCAATGAGAGCTCAATCACCTTAACCTCTGGTGTATATGGAGTTCGTCCTCCTCAAGGCGCTACTACGTTAGCGGCAATCAATTCAGCCATTGAAGGATTGGTTCGAGGACTTTCTATAGACCTAGCGCCTATTAGGGTAAACGTGGTTTCACCTGGAATTGTAGATACTCCAATCTATGCTGGAATGTCAGATGATCAGAGGCAAGCACTGTTCAACGGCATTGCACAACAGCTCCCTGTTGGACGGATTGCAAAGCCGGAAGACATAGCTGAAACCTATGTATACCTTGCTAAAAATGGTTTTACTACTGGGACGACTGTTCTTATTGATGGCGGGGCTCACTTGGTATAAGTGAGATTATAATGTTATTTTTGTGGCTATACTACAACATGTATAGCCACATTTAATTTTTTAATAATGATCCGATTTTCCAATAAACGGTAATGATTGAAGAATTGCAGTTCAAGAAAAACAAGGTGAGATATGAAAGGCATGATGAAAATGAGTTTACCTGACAATGAAAAAATATTGAGAATTAAGCATTCACTTGAAAAACGTGTAGTAACTTTACCTGATGGAACCTTTCTTCCAAGCATTGGTCAAGGAACATGGTACATGGGTGAAAATCCTGAATCGAGAAACAAAGAAATCAAAGCTTTGCAACTTGGAATTGAACTAGGCATGAAGCTAATCGATACGGCTGAAATGTACGGAAATGGCGATTCCGAACGTTTAGTTGGTGAGGCAATCAAGGGGCGTAGAGATAAAGTTTTTTTAGTATCGAAAGTATATCCTCATCATTCCGGGTTAGATTTGATTGAAAGTGCATGTGAAAATAGTCTAAAACGACTAGGAACAGATCATCTTGATTTGTATCTTTTACACTGGAGAGGTCGTGTTCCATTGGCAGAAACGATTGAAGGAATGGAGAGACTGCGCAAGGATGGTAAAATTGTAAGATGGGGAGTTTCTAATTTTGATACGGATGATATGTTAGAGTTGTGGGATACCGCTAACGGAAAAAATTGTGTGACAAATCAAGTGTTATATCATCTAGGTTCTAGAGGAATTGATTATGATCTCCTACCATGGCATCATGAACATAACATGCCAATTATGGCCTATAGTCCCCTGGCCCAGGGAGGGAGCTTAAGAAGACAATTACTAAGCGATCCAACCATCATTGAGATTGCAGAAAGATACAATGTGCAGCCATTACAAATTGCTCTTGCATGGACCATTCGTTCGAACAACGTAATTGCTATCCCAAAAGCTGTTAAGGAAGAACATGTTTTAGCCAATGCTCAAGCTGCTACTATTCAATTGACCATAGAAGATCTGAACAGACTTGACGAGGTATTTCCAAAACCAACAAGAAAAATACCTTTGGATATTATATAAAATGAATGGGAACAAAGGATCGATCGAGACTTATTAAAGCTTCAGCGACTCCTTTTTTTCCTATTTCAACCGGCCAAGCGACTTTTGTATCCAATCATGGAAGGATTTCCTCAAACGTATTGGAAAAAGTTTTGAAATCTTTTAATACGGTTTTCCCTTTTTCCGTGAAGAGAGGATAGATCACCATTCCTTCGATTTTGTCTCCTTTCTTATCATAAGGTAGTGTATCAATGATTTGAATTTTATCGATAATTCGGTCAGCACCATACCCTGATAATAGAACAAGAATGAACAAAACAACGAGGGTCTTTTCCATCTATTTCATTATTATCCAACATTTCATTCAAGAGGCTAGTTTAAGTACAGTAATTTTAAAAATTACAAACTCTAATGCGTTCTGATTTTAATCCATAAATTTACAGTTGACTTTACAAACTGTAATAATTAAAATTACAGTATAGCCAGTAGATGAGCTGAATAATATGAAGGAGTGTGTATAAGTATGGTTAATTTGTATACGACACCAAGTTGTACTTCTTGCCGAAAAGCAAAAGCTTGGTTTGAAGAACATCAAATTGAGTATATTGAAAGAAACATATTATCCAATCCCCTTACAGTCGATGAGATTAAATCAATTCTTCGATTGACTGAAGATGGGACTAATGACATTGTTTCAACTAAATCAAAAACATTTCAGGAATTAAATGTAAGTATTGAATCTCTTCCACTTAATGAATTTTATAAATTAATAATCAACTACCCTCAAATGTTGCGCCGGCCAATTATCCAAGACGAAAAAAGATTACAGGTTGGATATAACGAGGAAGAAATCCGCAGTTTTTTGCCTCGTAGACTTCGCACATTTTCGAACGTCGAATGGCAAAAAGTGGCCAATTAATATTATTTCGGAAGGAGGAAGAAAGTGATGATTGAAGTATTCGTTACAGTTAATTATAAAGATAAAAATTATCAAACCAATGTCATTGTAAATAAAGAAATGGCATGGGAAAAAATTAAACAGTTAGCAGAAGAACAAGTTAAAAAACAATGGGGTTATTAAACTTAATTATACAAAAATTTCTAAACAAACAAATATGTTTACGCACCTTTAAGGAAGTGAAGGTGATTCGTAAAGATTTACAGGATGCTTGGAATTCCTTATTCATGGTTAAGAGTTAATACAACATTTCTAATTAGATACTTGACAAGATAAACTGTAATATATATTGTTACACTATGTTGATTGATTTTAAAAAAAGATGCAGAAGCTATATGTAAAGCAAAAAGGTAATTAGCTGTGTTGATTTATAAGGAGGCAGGACATGAATAGTGATTTTACACTTGCCATTCATAGTTTAACTTATCTTGCGTTGCAGCCGGACCGTATGTCAACAAGTGATGGTATCTCAGAGAGTGCTGGTGTCCACCCAGTACGCATTCGTAAAGTGCTGAGCTTGTTAAAAAAACATGGATTTATAAAATCAAAAGAAGGAACCGGCGGCGGATTTATTTTTACTCTAGAGCTTAGTGAAGTTAATCTTTGGGAAATATATATGATAACCTCTGAAGGTGCTTTACAGCCTAAGTGTACTGATTCAAATGAAAAGTGTATTGTGGGAGCAAATATGAAAAGTGTATTATTTACAATTTTCTTAGGTGCGGAAGAACATTTGGGTGAATATTTAAAGAACTATACAATTAAAGAAGTTGTCGATCTTATAAATCAAGAACAAAATAGCGGCTGTGACTGACGGCCGTAGACTTCTTTTTATTAAATTGTAATAAAAAACATTACAGATTTATCTAGGTGATATATCCCCGATGACTGTAGCTTAAAAAAAGGTTCTATCTTGATTACATTCATAAAATACAAAAATAACTTAAGAAGGTGAAAAAGGATGTTGACGAATGGTAATTCCGTTTTGAAAACAGGTGATTGGATTAAGGGAAAATCAGAGGATGGGGAATTAATAATTGGTTATATTGAATCACAGAGTATTCTGGATGGAGTTGTTAAAGTAACGGTTGCTACGAGTGACAATCGTGAAACGCTTGGCAAAACAATTCCGATTTTAAGTAAAAATGTTAGGAAACTGCCACTTTCTAAGGTGGTAAACAAGGAAGAAATTCTATTTCTAATAGACTTGGCATTATCAACGGGGGATGAAGCATGGTTTATTGAGCTTTCTTCCAAGTTAAACTCAATCAATCAGCTTGTTGATGGAGTACATTAAAACTTATACAAATTATATATAGATTTTTTAAATTAAATTACAACGTGTTTGGAAATATTCATTTTTCGTGAAAATCGTGATTCATCACTAACGGAGCCAGTAATGGTTTTCCGTTGTACATATGAGATATGTATAAGGTATATATAGTTTTAATATCATGGTTATATTCGGTTAGGACAATAACAACAAGAATTATTGTAAAATATTTATAAAGTTTATAGATAACATATGCAATTAATACATATATGTTATCACGTCTGTTGATTAACTAATTTTTATCACTAAAAACTAATAAAAAAGAGAGATTCCATGTAAAATGTAAGTTACCACACAAACCTTTACAAGGAGGAATCTCTAGGCTTGCGAATACCACGATTTTCACACTACTTCAAAACTTTATTTCACAAAAAGAAATCGACGGGATTCTAGCTGTTCAGTTTGAAGATACGGCTCGTAAATGTGATGTATCAACACTTTTAAACTACTTGGTGGGTGCCGCTACATTTGAATGGAAAAGTATGCACCACGCTGCGGATGTTGCACCAGCACAAGGCTTGAAATCAGTGGATTATTCGACACTTTCAAAACGTTTAGGTGAACTGAATTATCTCATCGTGAAACGCATTTTTGAACGGATTGTCAGCCGTTTAATTAAAGTTTTTACACAAGCGCATCCAGGTAAAATCAGATGTAGAAGCCTTGTCATTTGCAGGTTTTACACGCCTGTTTCTTTGGCATGCACTTCCATTAAAATGGCGAATATACGTCGAAGAAATTCTGTCGTCAGCTCGGATGATGTATCAAAAAAGTGTTACGTGATTTTGGCTAATCAACACGTGTGACATTTAAGTATAGAAGAAAAGCGAAAACTCACGTATCGTAATTGTTGCTTAGACAAACCACGATAGGAGTTTTCGCCTTGTATAACCAGTTTATCAAATTGATTTTACCGTTACCATCTTTTTTTACAATTTCTTTGCCAACCGACGATGAACCAAACGGATTTCCATCTGCCATTCATGTGTTGGATCGCTTTCATCTCGTCCAATTTTTCACGGATGCCCAACAAAGATGTAGACGGTATTTAGGTGAAGTAAAGAAACACCATAAATCACGTTTTATTGACCGCTGCTTAGCACAAAAACCTGCAGAATTAACAGCGGAAGAACGTGGGTGGGTTTGTGGCTGAATGGCACAAGGAAGATTTGCATACGAAGCATATTTATCAAGCATTAAATCACATACGTTATGAGTTATTCGATAAGAAAAATTAAAAGTTTTGCCTTTTTGAATTTGCATCCGTCAAAGGATCGATATTAATATTGTATTGTATTTTAATGTCCATCTTCTCAAACAATTCAATCCATTTTTTTTCTTCCATTGGTTTTGAGAATGGTCTTTTTGTTTGTATGCCAATCTGTAATGGATCCACTTTCAATTCTTGCATCTTTTTAAACAGTTCATGTGTTTGTTTTTCAAGATGGGTTTCGATATCTTTTTTCATATTTTCTAATTCCTTTGGGTCAAATAATTGTTTCTCTCCCCGGTATTCCTCAATTCTAGTGTCCATATTCACGGTATAGGTCATTGTAGAATAGCTGCTATCGAAATCTACTATTACTTTAGATCTAACATGACCCAGTACAATTTCAAATTTTTGAATCGGTAAAACAACTAAGTAGTGATCGTTGTTTATCAGCTGGAAGATACGATCATCTAAAGATGAAATAGTTTCAACTAGCTTGTCATCTTTAAACAAGGCTGTACCTTCATAGTTGACCCCATCCTCTTCTATTTTGAATACAGGCAAAAAAGGATCTGAATAAGGAGTATAGAGCAAATTTTTAAATTGATGAAGATTAACGACAGTTAATTCTCCTTGGTTTTTTTCCTCATAATGCTTCAGCATACGGTAAAACGAGTAATCAAAGTTTTCATCTTTGTCCAATTGACTTTCCAAGTATTCATCAAAATTTCCTTTTACGATTACTAAATAGATTCTCGGAGAAATATCCGGATCAGTCAATAATACATTTATAATGGACATAATGCCGTCTCTTCCAAGTTCATCACTAATTACCAGCATCCGCATTTGTCCAGATTTCATTTCCTGGTAGAAGTTGAGGTTGTACTTCTGTACTCCCTCCTTTAATAAGCTGACTTCTTGCGACATAACAAACTTCTTTTCTTTACTTAGAGGAGGCAAAATTGTACTGACTTTTAATTTCCCTGTATCCCCCTTACTAATTGCCAAAAAGGTAACGGGAGAAATTTCTTCAATAAGGTTATTTTCGGTAAAAGGGGCACAGCCAGATAAACAAATAGTCATAAAAAGAAGTATTAATCTATTACATATCTTTTTATGTAGACGCACTTTTTTTAACTCCCCTTTTTTTCATTGCTAAAACAATAACAAGTGGAACAAGAAAATAGCTTATGCTTCCAGCTATAATTTGAAGATTAAGTAAAAAATTCTGCTTCTCCCAAGGCTTCCAAAATAATTCATTCACAAGAATCATTCCGATAAAAATAAGGAATACACTGAATAACAAACCTTTTCCACTGGTTGGCTTGCTCAATTTACCAAAAGCTATTCTAGATGCTCCATAAAACAATAGTAGAAATAGAGAAACTGCAAAAACTAGGTTAAATAATTCAAAGGAAAGCATGATCATATCAATTCGTTCAAACACTGGGTTTTGAAAATAACGGGACATATTAATAATTGGATATTGAGTTTTACTTAAATAATTGGAACCGAAAAAAAATAGGGATGCTATAAATAGGAATACATACTCTACAACGGTGAGAGCGTTTCCGTAAGACAAATAGCGAAAGGTTTTATTGTTTGTTTTAAGCCATGGTCCCAAAAATACCAGAAATTCCGGACCAGAATAGGAAGACAAAATTAAAAAAACGGCTTTCCAATTTTCTACTTTCCACTCCATTGGAATAAGTGGATACAAATCACTGAGTTGAGCTATTGGAGGGAAGACGAAAAAAACGAAAAATGTGAACATCCAAAATGTACAGAAAAAAGAAATCAACACAAAACGAATGGTATGTTCAACGCCCCTACCTGCGACATAAAAACATAACAACAAAATAAAAAAGACAAGAAAATTTGTATCTGTTGATGGAAGTATAAATGTTTGAACAATTTCGATGAATCCTAACGTTATGACGGAAAGTTTAAGTAGAATAAAGAACAACCCGATGAAAGAGAGAAAACGTACCAATTTTTTCCCAAACAATTGGACAAATCCATTATATCCATTGCTAGATAAACGGGTTAAAAGCCACTTCGATAAAAGAAGAAGGTTTAGTTGGGATAATATCCCGACAGCTATAAGCACCCAAATCATATATGGATTGATCAAGATATTTGGCATAATCAGAAAGAAGTATAGCATTTGGAGGCGATTTACCAACAACATGGCATAGAACCCATTATAGGTTTCATTCTTTTTAAATAATTGGTGGGTTTCCATCATCAAGTCATCTCCTAGTTTTATCTCTCTTCTGTTTTAGAGGTTTAAGATGCTCTGGACGCTCCAACATTTTGACTAATGGCCCTCGAATGAATAAGTCAATCCAATCCTTACCGAAAAAAGGGGAAACTGGTGAAAAATAGGGTTGCTTGATTGAAGACAAGCTATTAAGATGAGCCAAAATAGCAATGCTTCCTAGTGCAATCCCAATTATCCCAAGTAAAGAAGAAAAAACAAGAAGCATCAATTGAATTAATGAATTTGCTTTTGTCATAAGGTAGTTGGGAATAAGAAAGGAAGCTATCGTCGAGATCCCAACCATGACAATTAATACTTTGGTAGCGAATCCAGCCTCAACAGCTGCTTGACCAATCACAATACCACCAATAACCCCAAGTGTTTGACCAGTTTTTGTAGGCATTCTTAAACTTGCTTCTTTTATGATTTCAATAAAAATTAACATGATAAATGCTTCCCAAAAAGGAGTAAAAGGAAGCATGCTCCTTGATTCGACCAAGACCAGAAGTGTTTGCATAGGAATCATTTGATAGTGATGAGTTGTCAATGCCACATAGAAAGGAATCAATGTGATTGACAGAACAAAACTGGCATATCGGATGATGCGCAAAAAACTGGCAACTACCCATCGATTAATATAGTCCTCGGGTGATTGGAACAAATGGAAAAAAGTAATGGGTGCAACAAGAGCAAATGGTGTATTGTCTACCAGAAGGGTGATCTTTCCTAATCCCAGAGAATAAGCAACTACATCAGGCCGGTCAGTTTGCTGAAACTGAGGAAAAATACTGTTTTGATGTTCCTCCATGAATGCCGCAACTTGAGAGGAGTCAAAGAAGAGATCAAAATTAATTTCAGAAATCTTCTCTTTGACTGTTGAAACAAAATCTGGATTAGTCAGCCCCTCTATGTACATTAAAACAACACTTGTCTCACTCATAGAACCGACAGTAAACTTCTCTGCTTTCAGTTCATGTATGGGGAGTCGTCTTCGAATAAGCGTAATATTTTGTTCTACTTGTTCACTAAAGCTGTCCTTTGCTCCGAACAGAATGGTTTCTGTTTCGGAAGTTTCAATGGCACGTCCAATAGGATTTTTTAATGGCACAGCTAACCAAAGGTTTTGCGAAGAATCAAATAACAAAATGGAACCTGAAAACAACTGTTTTTTTGCCTCTATAAAATTAGGAATGTGAATAATGGAGGAATTCGTAATACAATCTTGAATAGACGGTTTGGAACATTTAGTTAAAGGTTTTATAATGCTTTCATTTAATTTTTCTTGGTCAATGAGAGTTCGTATGTAAACAAGATGAATTTTTCGAATAACGGAAATGTCAATTTCCACAAATTCTGCATCATCCATTTGAACGAGGCTTTTTTTCAGAGCTTCTATCGATAATTCTGATTCAGCTATTGATTGAGCAACAAACTTACTTTCAATTTGTTTTTTTTTCCAAAACATGTACATCCCACCCCTCTTATTGAGAAAAAACATTTCTAGTCGTACTTAAAAATTTCATATTCATACACATTGTTACCAATTTAATTTTAAAATATACAAAACACGTAGAGGTGCATAACGACCCAAGAGGAACAAAGGCAATCCATAATAGATAGGCCTTCTTCATCTTAAAGATTGTTATAATAAAGAAGTGTCAAAAGCTAACTGTAGCTTTGGATGCTCTTTTTTGTTCAAAACACGAATCTTACTAGCCAGGGAGTTAAAATTTAGAGATGAATAACAAAGATATAGCAGAGATTCGAAAACAATTTAAGTTGGATAACGATTTACTGAAAATAGTGGTGGAAGAAGAGAGTACTCCTACTTTGGATACTAAAGAGATTGAACGTGTGCTGAAGGCGAGCGGCGTAAAAGATATGAATACGGAAAAAGTGGAAAGGGCATTTCAGCAGGTGGTTGAAGACAAAACGTATGAAATGAAAGCAAGCCATATCGTTCCGAGTTACGCGTCCAAGTCCATTAAGATCAGCACAAAAGTAGCGAATGTTGCAATCAGCCCTCAAGACTTGAGATATGTCAAACAGGTCAATTAAAATGGCAAACGCTGTCTATTGATCAAGGTGGAAGAAGACTCGATGATTGAAGGATTTAAGCTGCTTCCGGAAGAGCTGTTGGAGTAAGAGAGATTGGGTGATCCTTCAGCCAGCTATCTAAAATGGACAGGGGAAAAAACCTCATTTAGCCCTGTTACGGTGAACCGTATCATAAATAACGCCATCGGATTGTGGACGTTTCTTATGTTGGGAATAGAGTTTATGACTCTAAAAAATAAATCGACACGTTCTCTCTTATTAGGCAATCCTAACATAATCATTCGAGATGGTGTTATGGACAGAAAGTTACTTACAAAGAACAAATTGGATGTAAATCAAGTATTGAGTATACTCCGTCAAAATAATGTCTTTTCAGTTCGCGAAGTCAAATACGGTATATTGGAAGCTAATGGGCAATTAAGTTTATTACTAAAATCCAAGTATCAAAAACCAGACAAGCAAGATCTCAATCTTCCAGAAAGTCCAGTAGACCTCCCAACATCGTTAATTATAGATGGGGAAATTTTATGGGATAATTTACATGAACTCGGATTTGATCAACAGTGGTTAGATAACCAATTAACTACCAATGGATATGATAATGTAAAGCGTATACTCTACGCAGATTGGCGAGAGAGTGAAGGCATACATGTAAGTCCTAAATAAAATTTGTTAGGATAAGAGCATATCAATTTTCTTGGTGAATATAAACTTTAGTCTTCAACGGGCGCTTTTCTGGAGTAAGGATTGCGCTCTTTCCGCATCTAAGTGTTCATTACAAAAGACCAGCTAATATCTTGACGGGATATTAGCTGGTTTTTGTCACCGATCAAAATGATCAAAACTACGACACTTTCAACTTAATAGGTATTCGCTGATTCATATTGAGTTCAAAAGTTCCGTATGGATTGACATGATGATAAAATAAAGGTGTTAATCCCCTAAAATCTTCTGGAGTCATTTTCTCCAACCAATATTGGTTGTTGTCATAAAGTACTTCTTGTACCATTAAGGTATTCATATAGACTAAGCAATTTTGCAGCAATTGAAGTGATAAGGCAGACACCTCATGATCTTCTATAGAATTGGAACGAATTTCACTATTTTTTCCATAAAAAATATAGGTGTTCACCGAGTTCCATTGTTCCACTGTATTTAATCCTTCATGGATCTCCCTGCGAATCTCTTCATAGTGTAAATAATCACATAAAAAGATCGTTTTAATCGCTTTCCCTAATTCACATAAAGCTAGATATGTTGGATGTTTTGTATCCCTAGTAAATCGCTTTAATATGGATTCGGCAGAAGCAGTACCCAAACGTAGAGCAGTTGCATACTTAATGATTTGTTCATACTGTTGTCCAATAAGATCCCAGTTAATTGGTCTACTTAAAACCGGTTGCAGGTGAGGATATTCATCATTCATGCCAGCTTCTGGACGATATAACTTTTGAGAACCTATATTTTTGAAACGTGGCATCAGCTTAAAACCAAGCAGATGACAAAAAGCAAAAGCAACCACACTTTGTCCGTGTGTATCGACATAATTTCGATCGATTTTCATATCTGTGCAGTGACGAAGGACCCCTTCTATCATCGCGGCCACTTCGGAAGAGAGACAGGACTTAAGCTGAGAATAAATACATGCCGATTTTCGATCCGTATGCCAATAAATCATAACCCCCTGCCTCTTATAACGAGGATGCCATTCGGAAAGGAGGTTCTGATCCCAAGATCCAAAATGTTTTGAATCGGAAGCACATGCAGTAGTAGCTTCTCCCCATACTTCTTTCTGCCGATGGTAGATAATATGATTGGTAACCTCTGCATTGGCTTTTCGTAAATGATCTTTATGAATAAATTTTTGACGGATATACCGAAGCTCCCGATAACCATCTAGGTGGTTTCCAGCAGAAACAGCTTTCAAACCTGTATTCGTTCCTAATCCAAATAAACTGAGAAGAAGCCGTCGTTGGATGGTTTCTCGATCTAAAATCTCGCTATCAGCAGTGGTCTTAAAATGCTGGGTAAACTCCGTATGAAAATCTGTTTCTTTTAATAAATCCAATAGGTTGATATCAGACCAACGATTCTTAATCTCCTGTTTAATCCTCATCACATGTGGGGGTTCAATTTGCTTTTCAAGTGGAGTGACTCGAATCCACCCCTTGTTATTTCTAGTAGTAATCGCGACTTGTTCGTTACTTTGAACCTCTAACCCTTGATTTAGTAATTGGAGCTTATCTTTCATCAACTGTATAATATCTTCGATAAAAGGCTCTACATCAAGTGGTGCTTTCAGTGCTTGAAAATATTCTTCCTTGTGCTCTTCAAAATCTTGGGGGAGATCTTCATCTGGGTTTCGATATCGATCAGCACCCTCAATCCAAATTTCTTTACAACGAAGACGAGTACGAAGCGATTGGATCACTGCAATTTCATAATTGATTCGATTCACTCTCTCTATGCCTTTGCTGTCTATCTCGATAATGACATCTTTCCATTTGGGCTGAATTACGCCTTCAATAGGCACTTCATCTCCAGCAGCGAAAAAACGTTGCCCACTTTCTCCATATTCTCGAATGAGTTGAATGGCTTCAATCACAGGTTGATGAAATTTATTGTTGGACCGAAAGGTAAGATTCATTAAAATATTAGAGAAAGCATGTCGATAATATCCGCGATAAGAGGCATGCATCTTTGTATAGATTTTTTCTTTGTATTCCCGATTATTTTTTGTCATATCTTTTATAATATCTTGAATCGTGGAAGGACTGACAATAGGGAATAGAGTATCTTGAATAACGCCTTCTGGATGATCTACCGTCGCTTTTAATAAGTTGACAATATGTTTATTTTTCCCTTGGATTCTTTCTAATTCCTTTACTGCTTCTTTTCGGGTTGTATTCTTGGCCTTATTTCCGAACTTAAGCGTAATTTCATCCAATAAATCAGCTAAATAATCAATGACTTCCCCATGACGATGCGAAAATAAGATGGCAAGTAGAGTATAACGAATGGGTGCTGGGTGTGCACGCAATTCCGTTAAGGTCTCCGTAGCTGCACGAAGTCGATATTTCTTTACTAATTTCGGAGTCAAATGATGAAATAATCCTGGAGGAATGTGTAGATGCTTGATCGCTAATAGTTTTTTAACTTCCATTTCCATGGTGCTTACACTTGGTTTACGAGGAGAAGATAAAAGGTGCCGAAAAGTTAAAATGTCAGATTCCACTTTCTCATGAAACTCTTCTTCAAAACCTTCTTCCGATTCCTCATCCGCATGAGATTCCAGTAATGCATCTAATCGAGAACAAGTCCTAGGAGACAGCTGATGATAAGTCGATTGATATAAATTCTTTTCAAAAGTGTCAATGGCAGAATCAATCATCCGATTCAAGCTTCCAATCGAAGGAGGTTCGACTTTCCACTTACGAAATAAGCTATATGCCTGATTTTTTAAGTAGTCGATATCATGAGTAAATTGAACTTGACCGTGTAACCACTCTGTCAAAAGTTCGTTATCTTTTGCTGTAAGTTCTCGAAAACCGAAGAATTCTCGAATTTGTTTTCGATAATAAGTAAAGTTTCTTTCATCTGCGCCCCAACGATATTCCACAAAGAGCACTGAAGATAACCCCAATTGCTGTGCTATAAATTCAACTACCACTTTGGGAATATCTTGTTTCTTAGAAGGAAATCTAGCCTCTTGTTGAAAGTACTTTAATAATACTGCAAATCCTAAACGACTTGCCCCTGTTTTATTACCAATCAGTTTTCTTTCAATTGATACTACTACAAAATGTTCTAGCAGCTCATCTTCATTCCAATTTCGTTTCATAAATATCCTTCCCCTAACATTAGAATAATCACTATTTTGAGTGTAATCTATTGAATAGAGGGTGAAAACTCTACTTTGCGGTCTAGAGCAGCAACCCTGTCACTAAGCCTAGAAGTTGCTATACAAATGAAAATGCTTATTTTAATGTATCCTGTCCCAAACCCTACTTAGATCTAAGGGAACATAAACTTTATCGCGATGAATTTCCTTATGTATAATAGGATTTTTAAAACTATCCTCTAAACTTCCAAAAAAATTCTTTTGTCTAGCTCGTGGTTTTGGTCCTAAAACCATTTCACTATAATCTTTATACATACTTCCTATTCTCCTTTGATAATTTTCCACTTTCTTATGTTAAATAATTTAATAACACAAACCTGCAACTATTACTCCATTTCCAAAACAAAAAGCATATATGTCTATGTTTGGACTAAAACTCACAGTAACCCATGAATAAATCAACTGAACTTTAATCACTTTTTTAAAAAAGCTTGATTTACCAAAAACCTTAAAATATTTCATATTTAAATTTTAAAAATAAATGAATAAATTTATATTTTATTTAGCACCATATTACTGTCAAATCATAGGAGGTGTTATTCATGACAGTCATAAATGACGTTAAAACAGCTTTAGCTGGATTAAAAAGCGCTCAAGCTAGCTTTGAAACATTTGCTCTCAGTACGGATAATCAACAAGCTAAGAAACTTTATCAAGATGCTGCTACACAAACCCAATCCGTTATTGATAATGTTGAACCACGTGTTCAACAAATCGAACAAGAAGAACCTCAATACAAACAACAATAATGAGTATGGCGAAAAGGTTGGTTGAAAGGCCAACCTTTTGCATCCCTATACTGGTAAAACATGGAGGTGATTTCATGAAAGTGAAAATATTATTTTTCATTTTAATCCTTATCGGAATGGGTTCAGGGTGTAACGGGAACCAAAATCAGTTAGATAATAATAATGATTTGAGTATTTCACAAGTACATACAAGTAAACCAATTGATCAATCTGTTGCCAATCATGCTAAAGAAAAGATTATCACTAAGGAAGAAATTTCGGATGTAAAGGCTGTGAATACAGATAATGAGCTTTTAGTAGCGATAAAAGTCGGAAATTTCAACCGTTTCCGATTAAAAAATATCGAGAAGTCAGTTAAATCTGACTTAAAAAAAATGTATCCCGATCATAAAGTATTTGTTTCGAGTGATAAAAAAATGTTCTGGGAACTTGAAAACATAGAACAGAGACTGAAAAAAAACGATACGAATGAGAAAAACTTAAAAAAGGATTTAAATAAACTGAAAAGTCTTATGAAGGAACAAACATAAAGAGAAAGGAACGAGTTATGTCTAATAATCAAAAGAAACAACTCACTCCTGTGCAACAGGAATACCAAAAATTGCAAAAACAACGAGAGATTAAAAGACCGGTTGTTAAAAATTGTATAAAGGCCTTTATAACTGGTGGACTTATCTGTCTGATCGGTCAGTGTATTTCTGACTTTTACATTTATTTTTTTGATTTTACTGAGCAAACGGCCGGAAATCCGACAGTGGGTACGTTAATTTTTATTACGATGCTTCTTACTGGTTTTGGTGTATATGATCGAATGGCCCAATTTGGAGGGGCTGGAACAGCTGTACCCGTAACTGGTTTTGGCAATGCGGTCATATCACCTGCCATTGAGCATCGTTCCGAAGGATTTGTACTGGGCGTAGGCGGCAACATGTTTAAATTAGCAGGGGCGGTTATTTTATTTGGTGTTTTTTCTGCTTTTGTCATTGCCCTCATCAAGACCATTTTAATCCAGTGGGGTGGTTTATAATGCTTGCAGGTCATCGTACATGGATCTTTGAACACAAACCTGTGATACTTTCTACTGGAACAGTTGGAGGACCATTTGAAGCAAACGGAGCGATCGCAGAAGATTTCGATCTCCTTCATGCTGATTTATGGCTTGGACAGGATTCCTATGAAAAGGCACATAAAGTCCTTTTTGAAGAAGCCTGTCAAAAAGCCATGGAAAAAGGGGGCATCCAAAAAGATCAAGTTCAATTTATCCTAGCTGGGGATCTGATCAACCAGATAACTCCGACAAGTTTTGCCAGTCGAACAATTGGATCTCCGTATTTTGGTTTATTCGGTGCCTGCTCTACGTCTATGGAAGGATTGGCTCTAGGTGCTTATATCGTTAATACAAAAGGGGCTAAATATTTGTTAACAGGAGCTTCCAGTCATGATACAGCTGTTGAAAAACAATTTCGGTATCCTACAGAGTATGGTGGACAAAAACCTCCTACGGCACAATGGACAGTTACTGGCGCCGGTGTAGCCCTTTTAAGTGATTCTGGGGATGGGCCTCGTGTCACTTCTGCCACAATAGGTCGTGTAATTGATATGGGTCTAACCGATCCTTTTAATATGGGAGGGGCTATGGCTCCTGCTGCAGTTGATACCATTGAAGCGCATTTAAAAGAACGAAACGTCGATCCGTCTTATTATGACTTAATTGTTACAGGAGACCTTGGGAAAATTGGGCATGAAGTTTCTTTGGATCTATTTAAAGAGCATGGAATTCCTATTCGTAAAGAGCAATACCAAGATTGTGGCCTTATGATTTATAGGGAGGGGCAACCGGTTCTTGCAGGAGCAAGTGGAGCAGGATGCTCAGCAACGGTAGTTTATGGTCATCTGTTAAACCGGATGAAAAAAGGTGAATTCAAAAGAATGTTAGTCGTTGCAACAGGTGCTTTATTATCTCCTCTTTCTTTTCAGCAAAATGAAACGATTCCTTGTATTGCACATGCGGTATCGATTGAATATGGAGGTGAACAATGATATGACCTATTTTTGGGCATTCACAGTAGGTGGTTTGATTTGTGTGATTGGGCAGATAATGTTTGATGTTTTTAAACTTACACCGGGACATACGTTAAGTACCCTTGTAGTAGTGGGGGCAATTTTAGATGGGTTTGGTTTATATGAACCGTTGATTGATTTTGCTGGGGCAGGGGCCACCGTTCCGATTACAAGTTTTGGGAATTCGCTTGTTCATGGTGCGATGCAGGAAGCAGAAAAACATGGGTTAGTTGGTGTACTGACAGGAATTTTTGAAGTAACTAGTTCCGGTATTTCAGCAGCCATTGTTTTCGGCATGATAGGAGCTTTACTTTTTAAACCAAAAGGATAAGGAGACTTAGGATGACAGTAGGATCAGATGTTAAACAGTGTTTTGCCAGTCTAAAGGGAGTAGAAGCAAGTCTCTCAAGTTTAGCCTTACGGACTTTTGATGATGAATCGAAAAGAACTTTGCATGAGGTTATGATGGTCGTACACGAAGTAACAAAAGATTTAAAAAAAAGAGTAGGAGAACTAGAAGGAGAGGAATTTCAGTACAAAGGTTTCTAGAAAACTATATTTACAGGGGGTATAAGCGGTGCCTGAATGGTTAGATATAGCTGTACGCTCAGCATTATTTGTTGCTGTTTTATTTTTAATCACAAAATGGTTAGGGAAAAAGCAAATTTCTGAACTAACTTTCTTTGAATATGTCACTGGTATTTCTATTGGAAGTATTGGTGCAGAAGTAGCTATGGGACTTGAACGAAGTATATTTCATGGAATTATTGGAATCTTCATTTTTGCTGCTATTCCCTTTTTTGCTGGTTTAATTTCATTAAGAAGTAAAGGTTTTCGCAATTTTATAGAAGGGAAATCAACTGTATTTATCAAAGATGGTAAAATCATGGAAGATAATTTAAAAAAGGAAAGATATACAACAGATGAACTGTTAGAACTACTTCGCAGAAAGGATGTCTTTCAGGTGTCTGATGTAGAATTTGCAGTGCTAGAGGCAACAGGAGATTTATCCGTTATGTTGAAAAAAGAGAACCAACCATTAACAGCAAAAGATTTAAACTTATTTGTTCCTTCCATTAAAGAACCACAGACTGTCATTATGGATGGTGTCTTATTTGACGAACCGCTAGCTACAATTGGACGAAATCGAGCTTGGCTACACACTGAGTTAGAAAAATTAGGGGTTACGGTTGAAAATGTATTTCTCGGACAGATTAATTCTTACGGAGAGTTAACGATTGATCTGTTTGACGATAAATTACAAGTCGCACCCCCACAAGAAAGACCCTTAATTCTTTCAACCTTGAAAAAATGTCAAGCAGACTTAGAACTATTTGCTCTTGGAACCGAATCAAAAGAAGCTAAGCAAATGTATAGTAAAAATAGTGAAAAACTACAAGAAGCTATTGTTAAAATGATGCCTATTTTAAAAGGATAATGGTTTATTTCGCTATCTTGGATGATCTTAAGACACATAACAAAAAAGTAGTACCATTTTTTTATATAATATCATTAAGTCGAATCTTGAAAATAAAATCTTTGGAAAAATATTTTTTTTAAATTGATTCGGGTATATGTATATATAGAAAGTTTTTCTTCAGCCGTTAAATTTAAAAACGCTAGGAAATTTTTTCAACTAAATATTCTGCTACAAATGATGTAAATACTCTAGAAGGAAGTCGTGATACCTATTCGTTAGTAGGGAAAGAGCAGAAGTATCAAAATCGTATTTATGTTATCGCCTAGTGTAAAATAAAGGGGAGTAAACTGGGAATGCACCTATATTGCAAAAAACATATATTATAATTGAATAAATTTAATGTCTATCTGCAAAAACTGCCTCACCTCGGGTAGTTTTTTGTATCATTAATAGACATTTTCCTTTAAACAGGGTTACTTGACCTACAAGGGCTAGGGTTATTAGTTATCGTTTTTTTGCGCTTATGTTGCGTCTACTTGCACTTCAGAAGTTATATTCAGTGAAGTAAAAGTTGTCTATAATGCTAACGTTTTGGGCATATACATAGAACACGTCCATTTAGACAGGAGAGTTCTTAATAAATGCCATATTTTTTGAAAGCAGTTGCTATTCTTGTAGGCAGCATGTCAATAGCGTTGGGAATAAATACTTTTTTATTACCAAACAAAGTTTTAGATGGCGGAATTATTGGCCTAGGTTTAATTATTAGTTATTTATTAAATACAAACGCCGGGTTCACGATAATGGTATTGAGCATCCCCATTTTTGCTCTAGCTTGGTTTAAGTATCGTTCATATTTTTTTAATAGTTTGCACGGTATGCTTTTATCATCATTTTTTATTGACCTTTTTCATAACGTTAATCAAGTTCCTATAAAATTTTCACCAATTCTTAGTTCATTTACAGGTGGTGTATTCATTGGTTTTGGCATTGGTCTTATGCTTCGCTTCGAGACAAGCACAGGTGGAACAGATTTATTAGCCCAGTACTTTTCTGAATTCATTAAAATTAATGTTGGGATCATCATTCTCATTATGGCTGTTTTTGTTATTTGTCTTGGGGGTTTATTCGTTTCAACATAAACTTTCTTTCTTTCGGCTATAACTATTTCATCTGGTGGAATAACTACAAGCCTTTGCACTTGGAATTTTAAAAGCAATGATTATTGACCAAGTAATTCCAATTAATAACAATTAGGCAACTGTCTAGTCATTGGACAATCGCGGAGCATATGATGAAATTGTTAATATCAAATAGGTAAAAATCATTAACAAGGATGCTTTAATAAAAGGTTTGTGTCATTTTGAATAATTTACTTTTGATAAGTCTATTATCAATTACCGGGGGCCACTTACCTTTTCATAACCAGAAGCATTAACGAAATTTACCTATTTGTATTTTTAAACATGTCGATTGTTTTTTGAATATTATGGATGAAAATTATGGTCGGGAGATGAAGAGGAATGGAAGAAGTAGAAGAAATACAATATCGTGAAGAGTTGCTGGAATGGTGTGATAACATTTATTTGCATTGGGAAAGAATGAAACCAAGGTTTTCAAAATTATTTGATTTGAAGACCTTAGAGGAATGGGAAGAGTCATGTCGTGGGTTGAAAGAAAAATTACAGATAGATACAGAAGCTGATCTTGATGAATATCACACAGCAAAAAACTTATATGAACAGTGGGAAATGTTGTATGGAGAATCAATAAGTGGTAAAGAAGACGTTAATTCCGATGTGAGGGAAGGTGTGGAGTTGTCCACTCAATCTGATCGCGAAATCGAATTGTCGGATCGGGAAAGTGATAAAGAGGACGAACTTATACAGGTGACAATTAATTTGGAAATACCGAGACAGGATTTAAGGAAAATTTTATTAGACTATAAAATGGAAGTCTAGCCATCCCAAATAGAGAGGGGTCAATGGCCTATTTGTAATTCGTATAGAGAAAACGCCAAACCCTAAGTTCAAGGTGTTGGCGTTTGTTCATTTTTTACTCTTTATAAATAGTTATTTACACAACACTATTATTAAATTCCAAGTATCAAAAACCAGACAAGCAAGATCTCAATCTTCCAGAAAGTCCAGTAGACGTCCCAACATCGTTAATTATAGATGGGGAAATTTTATGGGATAATTTACATGAACTCGGATTTGATCAACAGTGGTTAGATAACCAATTAACTACTAATGGATATAATAATGTAAAGCGTATACTCTATGCAGATTGGCGAGAGAGTGAAGGCATACATGTAAGTCCTAAATAAAATTTGTTAGGATAAGAGCACATCAATTTTCTTGATGAATATAAACTTTAGTCTTCAACAATCAAGCGCTTTAATGAAGTAACTAAAGCCTAATTTTTCACTTATAACACCGAGAAATTAGACTTTTTATATTTTGATATCCTTAACGTTGTAAATCCGCATTTTCCTGACGCTACCCCTATATGAAGCTACCAATCCTGTAGACGATTACATCACAGAAAAAGAAATACAGAAAGTAAAATAGTTTTGGGAATTAAGGGCCTGACCCCCATCGTACTAAAGCGTTAGCGCACTGGGGGTCAGGCCCTGCTTTTCTATATGAATTTATTCTTAAAACTAGTAGAAAAGATGACGGTGTATAAAGAGGAAAAAGTGATTGTAACTTTTCTAGATGGAACAGAAGTTGAGTGCCAGATTGATAAATAAGAAATGGGCTTGGAAATATCAATACCTCCAAGCCAAAATTGCTTTCCCCATTAATCAAGTGCTGTGTAGTTAAGTAGGTTGATGTTTTTAGTGTATTCAATGGTATCTTTCCGATATTCGATACATCTTTGTGTTCATAGTTTATCACTTCGAAACTTTGAATCCTTAAAGTGATTGTATCAAATCCATATGGTGGATTATGTGCTCCTTCAAACGTAGTAATTTGGACCGTTACATCATAATAATCATCCCGTATATTTTGGGTAATATCAATAATTCCTCCATCATGATAGAAAAGCTTTGGTTTTCCATAAAATGTTTTTGTGGCATTAAGGATTTCTTTTTTATTAAGGGGTACCCCCATACATAACTTGTTCATTTGTAAGTGTAAATTTATTTAAAGATTATATATTAACCTATTATGTTCGATAAACATCGGGGCAGGATGATTCTGTAGGAGAGTAAAAACAGTGTGATTTATAGCGCCCAGCATTCCATTGATTATACCATTGTGCAGGGCAACTACCTTCTGGTTTAAAGAACCATAATGAGTATGTCGCTGGATGAAATCGTTCTCCTTTAATTAGTCTCCTTGCTAACCTAATTTCTGTTTCTCTAGCTTCTTGGTAAAAATATCCTCTTATAGTTGCTTCAAATCCTCCAGGTCGTTGAAAAACTTTCCTACAAAAAATCTATTATAAATTTTCCATTAGACGTTTTTTGATTAATTCATAATCGTCCCTAGTAATACCAGGAGCAAATTCTTCAGGTAACTCCTCTAAGTTTGGAATTGGTCCGCCTTCAGGAGTACCAATTTTCACTTCAAGTGGTTGCCCATTTTCCGGATTTGTTCCTTTCCAAATCATTCCGATATCCCTGTATTCTGTTTCGCTCCATGTGAATAGCACATTGCTTAAGCCTTTTTCTATGAACGGTCTGGCATAATCAAATTTTGAGTTATCAAGATTTGGAACTGGAAGCATTTTCGTCAAGTCTACCCCTGTAGCAATTTCGATTGCTTTCGCATAGGCGAGGATATGTGTTCCTCCACGAACAAGTAAATACCCAATCATGGTTCTAGCAACTGGGTTATCAGTCATCTCATAAACTCTCATTTTATGTGTACGTGCACCAATCTCTAGAAAAAAGTTATGTGTTAAATCTAAAACCAGATTTCCACTATTAAAAACATTATCACCAGTCCAAGGTCTTCCCATTGAATCACCTGGTATAGCCGTTTGAGCTGTAGAAATAAAATGGTGGGTGTTTCTCGCATCCTTCCCATTTTGAAGTGGAGTGATATCCGGATTCCCTGGAAAAGTATTACCTACCGATAACAAATTAATCGTATTAGAAACAAGTTCTACATGACCAAATTCTTCTGCTGTAATGCTTGCCACTAACTCATAGAATGGTTTTAGCTTTTTTTTATTTCTGAAGTTAAAAGACTGAAACATATAGTTATTTAAGGTAGACATCTCCCCAAACTTGCCACCCAAGAGTTCTTGTACTGCTGCTGCAGCATTCATATCGCCGTGTGCGGGTATAGGAAGTTCAATTGCCAATTTATTTATTCTTTTAAACATTATTTCCCCTCCACTTCCTTTTTGTTAACCAGGAAAAACCCAAATAATTTGCTGGGTACGAATAAAAAAGGGAGTTCCGTTAGATTCGACAACAATGTGATCTGGCAATACATTTTTCAAGGAGCCACGAACGCTACCTCTTATGGTTTGAACAGTAACAATTTTACCAACAATGGTTGTTAATGTCTGATAAACATATGGATCATAAAAGCTTAACAGGTTGTTGTTTGTCATTTAGATCCTCCTATTCTAAAGTCATTCTTACTGAGTATATGTTTCTCGATATGAAAAAAGACTGAAAAACAACTGTTCAATTTGACTCTTGTTGTTAAATACTATCCTGAAAATAATAAACGGCAATAGCACATTTTTTGCAATACGAAACTAGGCCTAGCAATACCTAATTTTTTAAACTGGACCTAGGAATGACTAATCTAATCCTTTTATGTACGAATTTATACTATGGCTCGCATACGCCGATGTAATTGACAATAAAATTGAAAAGATAAAGCAAGGGCTTGTAGAGTTCAAGAATAAACTTTATGGCACAGGTAATGCCATTCAAAGTATAACGAAAACTCTTGACAAACTATTTCAACGTCAGGACGAACTGTTTCAACGTCAAGACAATATTATCAAGCTACTGGAAGTTGTGTATAACAATTTATAATTATATGGAACACCAGTAAATCTCGGGCCTATTTCAAAAATTAGAAGTCATTAAGCCGCACTCGAAAGATGGACAAAGATATATTGAAGTTGTATTTATTTATCGCTTTGAAAAATCTGTTGAAACATGTGCCGATATGATTAATTGCGACAGGAGCACCTAATTGGTATGTAAATAAATTAGCAGCAGAGTTAAGCAACAAAGGTGATGACAAACTATTCAAAACCTTATCATTACTTATTCCAGAGGAAGAATTAAAACCAGAATTAAAGAGTATAAAGGGTGGCTATAAAGATATTGATGTGGTCACTGTTTCCGAACAACTAAATCAAAAAGGGATACTGGAGGATGTGGGCGGCGTAACCTATCTTACTCAATTAGCTGGCTCAGTACCAACTACAGCGAATACCATTTATTATTGTGATTTGGTAAAATCGAAATCCTTGCGTAGGCGAGGAATTGAAGCAGCAAAAAATATAAGATATTTATCGGAGGTACAGGAATTTGAATATGACGAGACATTTTTGACAGAAGTAGAAAATCAGGCTTTAAAAATCCGATCAATGGCGTTCTCATTACTCGCATCTCATTGGGAAGCTTCTCGAAAATGTACATCAAGTATTGATAAGGATTAAGCCCATTTTCTTTGGCTGTTTCTACAATACTATAAGTCACAGCACTAGCCTTCGCTCCTTTCGGAGTGTTTGCAAAAATCCAGTTTTTCCTTTTATGTACTTAAACACATAAAAGAAAAAACTGGCTCTTTTCCGTCAGTGAAGTTGGTGCAAAAGCCAACGCCATCTGTTTAAGTATCGCAGAAATGGCAAAAGCAAACGGAGTGGATTTCTATCGTTATCTCTTGAAGTTACTGACAGATTTTCCGAATCTTGATATCTATCCACATTCGGAAATTTTAAATCAATATATGCCTTGGTCAAAAATGATTCAAGCAGAATGTGGCAGATAAAATGAAATCACCGTATATCTGATTAAAAAAATCATGATATACGGTGATTTATGATGCGTACGGTTAAGGTATGCTTATTTTTTATAGTTTGGGCTTACAAAAGAAAAGGGGTTGTCCGAAAAGTGAGTAAAAGCTAATTTTTCGGACCCCTTTTTTTATCTTTTTTCTAAAAAAATGCACAAAAAAAACATCCTTTTTAGTAAAATGAAGTTACCACACAACATTAAAAGAAAGGATGATTTTTTTGTGCAATCAAATGATTACTACTGAAAATTATAACACGCAAATGACATTACTTCCAGTTCTAGAAGGGAATGAGATGGAGAAAAAAAACAATAAAAGGCAATTATCCCCAACGTTCAAACCTTACAACAACCGTCAAATCCAAGCAATTTTTGATTTAGAATCCTTCATTCCAGCTCATCATGTGGCCCGTGTGATAGATGAAATGGTAGAGGCTGTTTCGGACAAAATTCTATTCTCCCATTATAAAGGTGGAGGACGAAGCTCTTATCATCCTAAAATGATGCTTAAAATCATTCTATTTGGCTATTCTCAAAAAATTTATTCTTGCCGTGGGATCGAAAAGCTGATTACAGAAAACATCCCAGCGATGTGGCTAGCTGCGATGCAACAACCTGATTTCCGTACCATTAATGAGTTTAGAGGAGTACGGTTGAATGTTTTGATAGACGAGCTATTTGAAGTGATGATTCTAAAACTAATAGAAGAAAACTACATCACAATGGAAAACTACTTTTTGGATGGGACCAAAATCGAGGCCAATGCCAATAAGTATACTTTTGTATGGAAGAAATCAACCGAGAAATTTGAAGCTAAATTAAAAGAAAAAATTCAAGAAACCCTTCAACATATTCAGGAACTAACCCAATTGGAAGCTGGTATGATCCAAGGAGAAGTTCTTCTCAACGAAGACCACACGATACCTACTCTAGAAAGTGTAGCGGAGAAACTCGAGGAGAAAGTAGAAACGTTAACAGAGGAAATCGAAATAGAATCTTGTACACACATCCGTAAAGAAAAGCGAAAAGAACGTAGTACATTAAAGAAGTCAGTGAAGTTAATCCGACAGGATTTCATCGAGCGACTTGCCAAATATAAGGAACAGAACGAAATCTTTGGCGAACGAAACAGTTATTCAAAAACGGACAAAGATGGCACCTTTATGCGAATGAAAGAAGATCCTATGAAAAACGGTCAGCTAAAACCAGGATACAATGTTCAAATGGGGACAGAAAATCAATTTATCCTATTCTACTCGATTCATCAACGCCCAACTGACACACGTTGTTTTATTCCACATATGGAAAAGCTCGCCTCTACATCATTACCGATGCCTAAAACCGTCATTGCCGATGCAGGTTACGGAAGCGAAGAAAATTATGTTTATGCGGTAGGAGAAGAAAAAGAGCTACGTTTTGATTTTCTTATTCCTTATGGTTCCTACCTCCATGAACAAACACGTAAATTCAAAAATGATATCAAAAACGCTAAAAACTGGACTTATATGGAACAAGACGATTATTTTATTTGCCCAAATGGAAGGAAGGTTCTCTTTAAAAAATATCAAACCAAAAAAAATCGCTACGGTTATGAACAAAGTTTCAAAATCTATGAATGCGAAGACTGTACAGATTGTCCCTTGAAGGCCCAGTGCACAAAAGCCAAGGGAAATCGGCAAATTCACTGGAATACGATTTTTGAAGAAATGAAAACCAAAGCGAAAACAGCCCTTGAATGTGAAGAGAAGACCGCAATCTACGCTCGACGGAAAATCGAAGTAGAAAGTGCGTTTGGTCATATTAAGGGCAATCGGTCGTTCCGCAGGTTTTCGTTGCGGGGGCTCGATAAGGTTCATGCCGAGTTTGGGATTGTGGCATTGGCCCACAACCTATTGAAAGTAGCGGGCATCCGCCAGCTACTTTCAAAAATAAAACAACAGAATAGAAAAGCAAGAGGAGAAAAACGAGCCTTTTTCTCCTCTTGCCTTATTTTAGGGACTTTTCGGACAGCCCCTGGTAGGAATTTTTAATATTATTAGTCAGCTCATTTAAAATAATTTTTTTCTTTGCCTGAGGTAAATGGCAGCTTAAAATTAGCAAATCAACTAGGTCAGGTTGTTCCTCAGCAATTTCCTGTAAGTAATCCCTGCCAAACTCTTTCATAACAGGTAGCAAACTGCTCATTTTTAATGGAAATCCACATCAATTCTCTTTTTATTTGTTTGAGTTTGTTTAGGCATGATAACTTCTAGTACACCATCCTTATAAGAAGCCTTTATACCTTCCTCAGAAACAGGAGTTGGTAGTGTAATAGCTCTGTGAAAGCTACCTGTGTATCTTTCTCTCCTATGCATATTCTCTTCTTTAATCTCATTAGTTCTGTTAATTGAGCCACTAATTCTCAATACATTATTTTCAATATCAATGTTTACATCTTCTTTACTCTGTAAGCCTGGAATGTCACAAGTTGCTACTACCTCTTTATCTGTTTCATGAACATCCACTCTTATATTCCCCAATTGATTCATTTCATTGTCTAAATGAAAAGGGAAATCATTGAATAATCTGTCAAAATCTCTCCTAATGTTAGTTAATTGTCTAAATGGATCATAAGGTATTAATGCCATTTGTATCATCTCCTTAGTTATTTTTAACAAATATATTTTTCCCATTTACTATGTAATTATTCATTTAAGGGATAAGCTGAGTCAGTTTTAGAAAAGCATCCTATTACAGAAAAAGGAGAGCCTAATTAGCTCTCCTCAGTGTCATTAGTTTTAACCTCATATCCAAAAAGCTGTGACCTTTCTTTAGACCCAAGATGGGATTCTAACTCGAGAAAGCCTCCTTTAGCTGTTATTGAAGACAATGCAGCGAACGTTACTTCTTTATATAAATCCTCATTTGGGGGTAGCGTCAGGAAAATGCGAATTTACAACGCTAAGCCCATTTTCAAGACGATTCCCCCAGTTTTAACAACGTTAAGAAAGTTTCAATGGTCTTAAAGAATCTAACGAGACCATTTTCTCCGAATTAAAATGGTATTCTCCAAGTAAATTAATATGTTCCCAACCTAGAGGTGACATATGGTGCAATAATTCTTCATTAAAACTACCTGACCGTTTTTGATATTCAACTGCCTTTGTTAGATGTAAAGTATTCCAGATACTGATGGCATTGATAATGATGTTTAAGGCACTGGCCCTTTGCAATTGATGCTGTATGGTTCGTTCCCTAAGCTCGCCTTGTTTTCCGAAGAAAATAGCTCTTGCCAGTCCATTCATGGCTTCTCCTTTATTCAATCCTTTTTGTATTTTTCTTCTTAATGATTCATCCGAAATATAATTCAAAATAAAGATCGTTTTTTCTATTCGGCCCATCTCACGTAAGGCTGTAGCCAAGCTGTTTTGTCTTGAATAAGAACCTAATTTCCCCATAATAAGGGATGCTGAAACTGTTCCTTCCCTTATAGAATGAGCTAATCGCAAAACATCCTCATAATTCTCTTTAATGACCTTTGTATTTATTTGTCCACGTAAAATGACTTCTAATTTTGGATACTCACTTGCCTTATCTATTGTAAATAATTTCGAGTCTGATAAATCTCGTATTCTTGGAGCAAATTTAAATCCTAATAAATGGGTCAGTCCGAATATTTGGTCTGTGTAACCAGCCGTGTCTGTATAATGCTCTACTATATTTAGATCCGTCTCATGGTGTAACAAACCATCCAAAACATGAATCGCATCCATTGAATTAGTATGAATAATCTTTGTGTAATAAGAAGAAAATTGATCACTTGTAAAACGATAGATGGTGGCTCCTTTTCTAGTTCCATAATGTGGGTTTGCATCTGCATGTAGCGATGAAACGCCTATCTGCATTCTCATACCATCGGACGAGGATGTTGTACCGTCTCCCCAATAAGAAGACAATTGCAATTTGTGATGAAAATTTACTAATACGGCTTGGGCTTTATTCATTGCATCTTCATACATGCGCCATTGTGATACATTGGCCAATTGCTTATATGTAAGTCCGGGTGTTGCTTCAGCCATTTTGCTTAAACCAATATTCATTCCCATTCCTAAAAGAGCAGCCATAATAATAATTGTTTCTTCTTTATCCGGTTTTCGATTATTGGAAGCATGAATAAATTGCTCATGAAATCCTGTTATATAAGCAATATCCATCAGTAAATCGGTTAATTTTATTCTTGGTAGCATCTGATACAGGCTTGCACTAAATTTTTTTGCTTCTTCTGGAACATCTTTTTCTAAGCGTGCAATTGACAGCTTTCCTTTTTCAAGAGAAACCCCGTCTAACTTGTTGGAATTGGTAGCTAACCACTTTAACCTTTAGGCTGCTGGTTCTCTCCGTCATATAATCCTCGAATGATAAACTAACTGATAATCTTGTATTCTCCTTCGTTTGATTCCATGTATCTTCTGAAAACAAATATTCTTCAAAGTCTCTATATTGTCTGCTGCCAACAATGGAAACATCTCCTGCCCTAACATGCTCCCGAAGTTCTGTTAAAACAGCCATTTCATAGTAATGACGATTGATTGTTGTACCATCATCCTCGTATAAATGCTTTTTCCAACGTTTTGAAATAAAATCCACAGGTGAGTCATTAGGCACTTTTCGCTTTCCGGATTCGTTCATTCCACGGATAATCTCAACAGCTTGTAAAAGTGGTTCATTTGCTTTTGTAGAATGAAATTCCAATACCCTTAATAGCGTTGGCGTATATTTTCTAAGTGAATAAAATCGTTTTTGCAGTAAGTCTAAATAATCATAGTCGGCAGGGCGTGCAAGCTCCTGAGCTTCTTCGACCGAAGAGACAAAAGAATTCCATTCGATAACGGATTCTAAAACCTCAAAAACGTCTAATTTTTCCTTTTTTGCTTTGATTAAAGCTTGTCCGATGTTCGTAAAGTGTATAACTTTCTCATTCAGCTTTTTACCGTTTTGTTTCTGAATTTCCTCTTGAGCCTTACGGCCTTTTGATAACAGACTAAGTATTTGTCTATCATGAATTTCAAAAGCTTTATCCGTTAACTCTTGAGTAAGATGTAATAAATAGACGGTTAATATCGAATATCGCTTATTTTCTTGAAAGTCACGGAATGCATATGGCTCATATCTTGAGCCTAAGCGAGATAGTTGTAACAGGCGATTGCGATGCAAATGACTAATTTGTACCGTTTCTAATTCCATTCCTCGTATGTATTCGAGTCGTTCTATTACTTTTAGAAATGTTTCGGGTGAAGGATGACCCGGCGGTTCCTTTAACCAACCCAATATCGTTTTATTGGATTCGGATGGATGCTGCGAAGTAATGATCTCTTCAAGCTTTCCTTTTTGTTCATTTGTAAGAGATTGACTAACAGTATTAAACAGTTTCTTTTCAGCCATTGCCCTTGCTGTCACTTTAGGAGGTAATTTGCGCTTATTTTAAGTGCTATTTTGCACATCTGTTCATTTACAATCAAGTTGTTGAATCTTAATACTTTAAACACAGATAACACCGTTCTAAATGTAGAACGGTGTTAAAAAATAGTTGTTTAACTTTCTTCATCCTGTACCCATTTATCTCAAAATAAATAACAATAAAGTCGTTTAAAAACAAAGAGTTCTTCCACTATTTCGCCCGATTTGTTGAATAGATTTTTCATTATACATAACAAGAAATAATGCGTAGTAGACACAAGAAGCGCTACTGATCGGCGGCGCTTCGGACACAAAATGTTCAGTAAAAAAACCGACGAGATTGCCGGCTTCTACAAAATTAATGATCATTCATAAAATATAAAAATCAAACTGCATAATTTTGTTCGTCGGCTGAAGCTTGTGTAAATGCACCTTTAAGGGGTACGACCGAGGTACTTGTAAAAAAGGGTCATAGCATGGATTTTTTTTACATTTACAACCCTTTTTACTCTGTAGGGTAGGGTGGGGTCAGAAAAGTGCGGTTGTTGGTAGGATCCTAATAGGGGTAGTGTCATTGTTGCTACTCCTATTAAGGAATACTTAAACTAAATCACAAATTAAAGAAGAAACACATCTTAAAAAATGAGCATTGAACCTTTGCATAATAAGCAAAAGTCCTTTAAAATTTGTTAGCCGGGTAGAAAATGCTATAATGCTCTTATAAAAAAGAATGGATGCAAAATAGTTTAGGTAAGTTCTAAAACGATTTCTTTTATTCTTCGACAAACAGGCCAGATTCGTAATTTCTCAAGAGAATAATACAAGTCGCTGTAGGGGTTTTTGTGTTTTTTCACTTATGATCACTTTGATATACAAGACCTATTTCATCTCTCACTTTATCCAACACTTGTATCGTGGTGTATGAATTTTTATATGAGTTAGTATCAGACTCTGTTTTTCCTCGGTTGATTAATTCAATAAATTCTTTCACTTCGTAATACATAGCTGGATGAGATTGGTCGACTGTTAATTGTTCAACCGTGCCGTCAGTGTAGTGAATTTCTACTTTTTCAGCCGTATGAATCTTATCAATCATGATACTTCCTTTTTCGCCTTGAATTTCGCTTGGTAAATAAGAGTTCGTTATTTTGGAATACATCACAATCGCATCTTTATCATCATATTTTAAGATGACGCTACCTTCACCATCCACACCCGAATCAAGCATAATGCCAGTTGCCTTCACTTCTTTTGGTTCACCAAATAATGTAATAAGTGGATACAAACAATAGACACCAAGGTCCATTAATGAACCGTTCGCAAACTCTGGATTGAAGGCATTAAGGACAATTCCTTCTTTGTATTTATCATAACGAGATGAATACTGACAATAGCTTGCAAAGTATCTACGGATAGGACCAATTTTATGTAAATTATCTTGAATGACCTTGAAGTTTGGAAGTAATGTTGATTTCATTGCTTCCATTAATAGGGCGTTATGATCTTTTGAGGCTTGAATCATCCTCGCTACTTCGGTTGCATTAACAGCCAGTGGCTTTTCACATAACACATGTTTGCCATTTTGCAAAAATAAAATAGCTTGTTCTGCGTGATATGAATTGGGAGTAGCAATGTACACCGCGTCAATTTCTTGACTAACTGCCATTTCTTTTAGGTTTGTAAATATTTTTGTTACTCCATATTTACTTGCAAATTCTTCTGCTCTACTAATCGTGCGAGAATAAACAGCAGTTAGTTTAAAATCTTCTACATCATTTGCTGCTTCAAGTAATCTTTCTGTAATCCAATTAGTACCGATTACGCCGAATCGAACCATTTATTCAACCTCATTCCTTTGTTTTATAAAACGAAGAGTTTTGTTTACTACACTTATGAAGCGTTTTTCATCGCCAATAGGATTTTATTTTCCCATAAAAAAACTTATATAGACATGGGGCCTACCAGTGAAATATTGGTGATAACCCAAATAGGGCTCATACTGTGAGTGATGGCTAAATTCTTGGCTGTGCCCCACCCAATAATGATCTCTGATCCGGCCATAGAAGGGACTGAATCAGAGGCTATTTTTTCTTTCCTGTATGGACTGTGTTATTTGTAATATGCAGTAAAGACCGCAATTCATAAAAGAAATAAATGCGGTCTTTACGATGTTTCCATATTTTTTAAAGTGTACTCTATTCGAGATTGGCATGTTTGCCGTACATTTTAGTAGAGTCTAAGCCTTTTTTTTCCATAAAACGCAAGATCAATGCATCATAAAATAATAACATCGTTTGCTCAAAAAGTGACCCCATTGGTTGTATGGTCTTGTATTCACTTTCAGATTGATCTTTCGGTGATCCAGGCAATTTAATGATAATATCAGCTAATTTTCCAATCGTGGAGTCAGGGGAAATCGTTACAGCTGCGACCGTCCCACCTAAACTTTTTGCTTTTTCAGCGATTGAAACCAAGGTTTTCGTTTCACCTGAACCTGAACCGATGATCAACAAATCACCTTTTTCTAAATTTGCTGTTACAGTTTCACCGACTACATAAGCATCGATCCCCATGTGCATCATTCTCATCACGAAAGATTTGCCCATAAATCCAGATCTGCCCGCACCTGCAACAAAGATTTTTTTGGATTCCAGAATCTTATTAACCAACTTCTCTGCTTCTTCGTCAGAGATTAAGTCGACTGTCCGACTTAATTCTTGAACGACTTCAGCTAAATATTGAGTAGTTTTCATAGTTATAATTAACCTTGTTTAATTAATTCTTGCATTTTAGCTGCAACTGCTTTTTTATCGTCTTTGCTTGTGATACCGCCACCTACGATGACAAGATCTGGTTGTACTTTAATCACATCTGGAAGTGTTTCTAATTTGATTCCGCCTGCAATAGCAGTTTTCGCATTTTTTACAACGCTCTTAATGGTTGCAAGGTCTTCGAAAGAATTTTTTCCTACAGCTTGAAGGTCATAACCTGTGTGAACGCAGATATAATCTACTCCTAGTTCATCCAGTTCTTTCGCACGACCTTCAATGTCTTTAACTGCGATCATATCAGCAAGGATTTGTTTACCTTGTTTTTTTGCTTCTTCTACAGCACCTTTAATGGACTCGTCTTCAGCTGTACCAAGAATGGTGATGATGTCAGCGCCTGCTGCAGATGCTTGGCTAACTTCATATCCAGCTGCATCCATGATTTTAAGGTCAGCTAATACAGTTAAGTTAGGGAAGGCAGCTTTCACTTCCTTTACTGCTTTAAGGCCTTCATTAATCACAACCGGCGTGCCGATTTCTACAACATCTATATGATTTTCTACTTCTTTCACCAATTCAATGGCTCCTGGAATATCTACAAGATCTAATGCTAATTGTAATTTCATTTATTACTCGCTCCTTATATAATAGTATATTGTGCCGTATAGCTTTCTTTTGCACAGTGTTATTGTATCCAATTGATAGCTATTTACTAACGGTATGATACTCAGTATACTGGGTATGTTACTAAATTAAAAGTATGCACTTTTTTATCATATAGTAACAAAAAGTATACTATGGGACATAATAAGGGTTGGAGGTGAAATGAATGCCGAATCTTGGGGAAAAAGTGTTTAATTGTGAAAAAGAATTGACTCTTTCGATTATTGGTGGAAAATGGAAAATGTTGGTATTGTGGCATCTAGGAAAAGAAGGAACCAAACGTTTTGGTGAACTAAAGGCCCTCATGCCGGGTATCACTCAAAGAATGCTTGTTAATCAATTGCGCGAACTTGAAGACCATTTGATTGTTCATCGTGAAGTCTATCCTGTCGTTCCACCAAAAGTTGAATACTCACTCACTGAGTATGGAAGAAGTCTGATGCCTATTCTGGATGCTATGTATGACTGGGGTAAAGATTATATTGAGAATGTATTGGAAAAAGAAACAGAAAACAAATCGTCTATTCAGTAGAAAAAAGTGTTTCTCCTAGGGGTTCGAAAAAGTGTAAAAAAGTTCATATACTAACAAACCACGGTTAGCTATCTTAATAAAGATGCTGTCCGTGTTTTTTTATATCTCTACGTATTTAAAAGGTTGAAAAAACACAACATTTAAACACAACATTTAATAAAAGAATCAGTTACTAAAAAGCCAAGGGCAGCGAATCTTGTATAATCGCTGTCCTTGGCTTTTCACTCTTGGTATTGGATTCAAGTTTATAGTATTATTTTTAACACTATGTTATACCAATGTATCTATATGTTAATAAAG
The DNA here is from genome assembly GCF_050971705.1 of Niallia sp. M35. Classification (NCBI taxonomy): domain Bacteria; kingdom Bacillati; phylum Bacillota; class Bacilli; order Caryophanales; family Bacillaceae; genus Niallia; species Niallia sp. M35. The sequence continues at coordinate 28,719 of NZ_JBPCEP010000015.1, read as the reverse complement.
TGCGTACTTTCAAAAATATAACATACGTAATATACTGATTTTGCTCAAGTAATAGCGAGCTTAAAGAATACTACCAAACCTTAAGGGAATACTGCTACAAGCATGGTGAGATGAAGTGAAACTTCATTTAATAATTTATACATGTTGTTGCTTTTTACGAAAGGAGAGATCCGCATGGAAAGGTTCAAAACTAAGCAGCGAAAAGTTTGTGAAAGATGTCTAATCATCACCATAAATAATGAAACCTGTCCAAAATGTGGACATTCTCAATTAAGAGATATCATTATTACCGGACAAGCTGGGAGAAATAAACGAAACTTACATCCAAAAGTAGGATAACGCAATAGCGAAAATCCTTGTTGTTTTGTAGGGAAAACGAAGAAAATCAGACATTTTTCTATTTGAAAATGCTTTGAAAAAGTGGAGGAATGAAAAGTGGATTCTATGACGTTTGTCTTATTTGGGGCAACTGGGGATTTAGCTAAGCGAAAAATCTACCCTGCCTTGTTTAATTTATATTTGAATCAAAAATTACCAGATTCTTTTTTGATCATTGGTGTAGGAATAGACGAAATGTCTGATGTTGATTTTCAAAACCATGTAACAGACTCGCTATACACTTTTTCTAGACACTTGATAAATGATAAATCCGAAAAACAAGAGTTTGTAAAGGCATTTCGTTATTGCCAGTTAGATTTCACGAATGCTGAAGGGTATAAGAAGTTAGTTGAAGTCGTTCAACAAAATGAAAAAGACCAGAGTATTGAAGAGAATCGAATGTTTTATCTTTCTGTTGCTCCTGAATTCTTTGATGTAATTGCTTTGAACATCAAGGAGAGTGGATTAGGCTCGACAAAAGGATGGAAACGATTAATGATCGAAAAACCATTTGGGCGTGATTTAAAATCTGCTCAAGATTTAAATGAAAAACTAAGCAAAGCTTTTGAAGAAGACGAAATTTTCAGGATTGACCATTATCTTGGAAAACCGATGGTTCAAAACCTTGAAGCTTTAGAATTTGCCAACCCTGTGCTGCAATCACTATGGAACAATCGGTATATTGCCAATGTGCAAATAACGGCTAGTGAAACGGTTGGTGTAGAAGAGAGAGCTAGTTATTATGAAAAAGCAGGGGCTATTCGTGATATGGTCCAAAATCATATGATGCAGCTGTTGATGATGACGGCCATGCATCAGCCAAAACAGATGAGCACGAACGATATCCGTACAGTGAAAAGAAAAGTTATGGACTCTCTTCGGCCTGTACAGAAAGATACTGTAGGTATCCACGTTGTTCGTGGTCAATATGGACCGGGGGAAATAAAGGGTAAACCTGTAGTCGGATATTTAGAAGAACCTGGAGTGAATGCTTCTTCCACAAACGATACATTTGTGGCTGCTCGTTTATGGATTGATAGTTCATTCTGGGATGGGGTGCCATTTTATATCCGGACAGGAAAAAGAATGAAGGAAAAGTCGACGCGGATTGTGATTGAATTCAAGAATCCAACGAAAAATGTGTATACTAACGAGAATCAATTTGCAGAACCCAATCTATTAGTTATCAAAGTAAGTCCAAATGAGGGTGTGTCGATGCAATTAAATAGCAAAAATTTAACAAATGGAAATTTGGAGCCGATAATTGTTGACTTCTCAGCAAGTACAAAAGACATACCAGAAGCTTATGAACTCTTAATATTCGATGCTCTGCGTGGGGACTCTACCTTCTTTGCTCATTGGGACGAAGTTGAATTATCTTGGAAATGGGTACAGCCCGTTTTAGAGGCGTTTGAGGAAAATGCCCTTCCACTCCACCTATATCAAGCCGGTTCGATGGGGCCACAAGCTGCTTCGCAATTATTGGAGGAGGATGGTTTTAAATGGTGGGAAACCAGGGGGGGAGTTTAATCCGCACCTCCCTGGAAGGCTATTGGTATGAAGAGAGCAAACCGAGGTTGGATTTGACAGATAATTGTTACGCGATTTACCCAAGGAACTTAAAGTATTTGTTGAATCCTTATGGTTCCATAAGGAGACCATGAAGAACAACAAATGGGTAGCATAATAATACACGCTATTTTTTGTAATTTAAAGGAGGAAACTCAAGTGAAAGTAGGATTAATTGGATTAGGGAAAATGGGTATGAACTTAGGAAAAAACTTAATTGACAATAAACACCGTGTAATGGCGTTTGATCTAAATACAAATACTATTGAAGAAATTAAAAAATATGGAGTTGAAGGAGCATCCAGTTTACAAGATCTTGTTCAATCATTAGAAAAGCCACGAGTTGTTTGGATAATGGTCCCACACTCCGTCGTTGATTCAGTTATTAGTGAAATCACACCATTTCTAAGTGAAGGAGATATCGTCATTGAAGCTGGTAATTCGCATTATAAGGAATCCATTCGTCGTTACGAACAGTTGAAGAAAGTTGGAGTGAGCTTTATGGATGCCGGTACTTCTGGGGGGATGGAAGGTGCTCGCTATGGTGCTTGTTATATGATTGGTGGAGATCCTGAAGCATGGAGCATTGTCGAGCCGATTTTTAGAGATACAGCTGTAGATAATGGGTATTTATATGCTGGGAAATCTGGTAGTGGCCACTTCTTAAAAATGGTCCACAATGGAATAGAATACGGAATGATGGCCGCCATTGGTGAAGGATTCGAAGTCCTGGAAAAAAGCGATTTCGATTTTGACTATGAAAAAGTGGCACGGGTGTGGAATAACGGTTCTGTCATCCGCTCATGGCTCATGGAATTGACAGAACGCGCATTTTCTAAAGATGCAAAATTAGATGAAATTAAGGGCATTATGCATTCTTCTGGGGAAGGGAAATGGACAGTTGAAACCGCTTTGGATCTTCAAACAGCTACCCCTGTTATCGCTATGTCTTTACTAATGCGTTACCGTTCATTAGACAATGATACATTTACAGGTAAAGTGGTAGCTTCCCTTCGTAATGAATTTGGCGGACATGCTGTGGAAAAATCATAAAGTCATCTGCTGTATATGTCTTTCGTTAAAATGAGCCGGAAATTCATTGGATTTTTAGTTTGGTATATCCCAAAAATTGGTAGATTTACTTAAGTCGTTGATAGTGCTAACTATGTTGATTGAAGCGGAAGGAGCGAGACTCCTCGAAAATGCATTCACATTTTCTCGTGCGGTGCCTATTCACGGATGATGATTCAACGTCCTGTGGGAAAAACAGGACAAGGGAGACCCCGCAGCCGCACAGCGCCGAGGAGGCTCCCGGCTCGCCCGCGGAAAGCGAGCACCTGGAGCCAACAGACAAGTTTAACAGAGCCAAAAAAATAAAACAATATTGAGGTGTGACATCATGAACGTATTGGATGCAAAAATCATTAACACACAATATGGTTTAGAAACCTATTTAGACATGGTGAAGAATATCGAAGTAAAAGAACTCCATTCTCCATCAGATAATGAGCCCTTTTATGAAATAGTATTAGGGATAGAGTATTTTCTTCTAAGGGACGGAAAATACTATGATAGTGAAAGGAATTATTTTCGGATTCAAATGAGCGAAGATTTTAATTCAATCACGTTAAGAGAGACAGATACCGAAAGTTTATTTGCTGTCAAAACCGAACACGAGAGAGACTCAACTAAGCTACTGGTTGGAGAATGGCTTATAAAAACCAATGCTTTCAAGCAAGTAATAAGTGAACTGATCCAACAAAAGAAAATGGAGAATGTTCAAAATGAGGGAGACACTCGAAAAGTATTAGGAACGATAAGATTCTTGGAAATATTACTTGAAATCAAAACAGAAGACATACTAAGTGCCGATGTAGAGAGGGACCATTGAGTTTTCTTAATACTAACTATCTTTTAATGTACGCTATTGATAATTACACGGTCCCACTAAGGATTTTTCAAAATTGAAAAGGGGGAGTTTAAATGTGTTTTTAAAAACTTCCCTTATATACTGTAGAAAAGGAGAATGCACTAACATGAAACGTTTTACTATGCCGAGAGATCTTTTTTACGGAGAAGGATCTCCGATTGAAGCAGCTAAGCTAAATTTGATTGAAAGGGGAAGTAATGTATGACTATTTCGTTTGATTACTCCAATGCATTAGCATTTATGAAAAAGAGTGAAGTAGATAATCTAAGTGAATTTGTAAAAGTGGCTCATAAAATGCTACATGAAAAAACAGGCCCCGGCTCTGATTATCTTGGTTGGGTCGATTTGCCACTAAACTATGATAAGAGTGAATTTGAAAGAATTAAACAAGCTGCTGAAAGAATCAAGAAACATTCAGACGCAATGGTTGTAATTGGTATTGGTGGTTCGTACCTGGGGGCAAGATCGGCTATAGAATCTCTGTCCCATAGCTTTCATAACCAGATGAACAATAAGACACATGTTTATTTTGCCGGTCAGAATATCAGTTCTACTTATATATCTCATTTATTTGAACTATTAGAGGGGAAAGATATCTCTGTTAACGTCATTTCTAAATCAGGAACAACGACAGAGCCAGCCCTTGCTTTCCGTATTTTCCGTGACTATATGGAGAAAAAATACGGAAAAGAAGAGGCGAGAAAACGTATTTTTGCTACTACAGATCAGAAAAAAGGCGCATTAAAAAAGCTTGCGGACGAAGAAGGATATGAAACGTTCGTTATTCCGGATGATGTTGGTGGAAGGTATTCTGTGCTAACAGCAGTTGGTCTCTTACCAATTGCCGTAGCAGGACTTGATATTGATCATATGATGGAAGGGGCAGCAGCAGCAGCCCGTAAATACAACAATCCTGATTTATTGACAAATGAGAGCTATCAGTATGCTGCGGTCCGAAATGTACTCTACAATAAGGGAAAAGCAATTGAAGTGCTTGTTAACTATGAGCCCTCCCTTCACTACGTATCGGAATGGTGGAAGCAGCTGTTTGGGGAAAGTGAAGGAAAAGATCAAAAGGGGCTATTCCCTGCTTCCGTTGATTTTTCAACGGATTTGCATTCCATGGGGCAATATGTACAAGAAGGTCGACGAAACCTTTTAGAAACGGTTTTACAGATTAAGAAACCTCGAATTGAAGTGACTATTCAGGAGGATCCAGAAAATATTGATGGATTAAACTTCCTGGCAGGTAAGACGATGGATGAAGTCAACAAAAGTGCATTTCAGGGTACCCTTATGGCCCATATAGATGGAGAAGTACCTAATCTCGTGATTGAACTGGATGAAATGAATGAATACACTTACGGTGAGATGGTTTACTTTTTTGAGAAGGCATGTGGGATTAGTGGCCATCTATTAGGAGTTAACCCATTTGACCAGCCTGGAGTCGAAGCATACAAGAAGAATATGTTTGCTTTACTTGACAAACCTGGTTTTGAAGCAGAAAAAGCTACTCTCATGGAGCGTTTATCAAAATAATTATATCTGATTGGTTTTGTATTAATAAAAAGATTGTTACCAAAAACCATATTTTTTGTAACAATATTTATGAGAAATACTGATGCTTGATTTTACTAATTTTATAGGTTACCAAAAATAATTACCAAAAGTTTTACCAAATACTTTTACAAAAATGATGTCTCTTGTACAATTAGATTATTAAATTGTGCAGGAGGCTTCTTTATGATAATCGGTTATGCTCGAGTTTCGACAGTTGACCAAAATTTAGACCGACAAATTATATTACTTTCTGAGTACGGCTGTGAAAAAATGGTTCAAGAGAAATTTACTGGGACTACAAAGGATAGAGATGGACTTAACTCATTGCTAGATGTAATAAGGAAAGGTGATACCGTTGTAGTAGAAAGTATTTCACGCTTAGGGAGAAAAACACTTGATATTCTTTCTATTATTCAGCAATTCGAGGATACTGGTGTAAAGTTCGTTTCTATTAAGGAGAACATGGATACAAGAACATCAACAGGAAAAGCCATGTTTCAAATGATGTGTGTCATCGCAGAGTTAGAAAGAAATTTAATTGTAGAAAGAGTTAAAGAAGGGTTAGAAGCGAGTAAAAGAAGAGGAAAAAAACTAGGAAGGCCTAAAGTGGATCAAGGGAAAATTGAAATAGCCTTGAGGATGTATGACAGTAAAGAATACTCGGTAAAAGAAATTGTAGAAGGTACAGGACTTTCACAGGGATCATTATATCGAGCGATTAATAAAAGAAAACTAGAGAAGCAAATTAAAAATCTCTTATATTTTTAGGGAATTATGTGACGGACTAGGGCAGCTACTCTGTCACCACCCCCAACTTAATTTGAATGGAGTTGGTAATTTGGCATCTATAGAACGTACGGCTTATCCAAGATTTAAAAAACGTCCTACTTCAAAAGAACTTCGTGATGTTTACTCCCCTACACCTGAAGAAAACCAATTTGCGCATAAAGTTGCTAGAGGACCTGTTTCAGTTCTAAGTCTATTAGTTATGTTAAAGTCTTTCCAACGACTTGGTTACTTTCCTCTACCGAAAGATATTCCTGTAGAGATCATGATTCATATTCGGACCTGTTTGAATCTCTCTGCTAGTGTTGAACCGAATTACAATAGTAAATCAATTTACCGACATCAAAAAGCAATTAGAGATTACCTCAATGTACGTCCTTATGGAAAAGAAGCCTTACATATTGCAACTACTTCAATTTATAAGGCTACACAGGTAATGGACAATCCAGCCGATCTTATCAACGTATCCATTGAAATATTAATAAAAGAAAGGTGTGAATTACCTGCTTTTAGTACATTAGATCGATTGGCTCGTCGTATAAGAACATTAGTGAATCACCAGTTATTTAATTCAGTATTTTCAAAATTGACTCCTGAAATTGAGCGAAAATTAGATCAATTACTAGTTACTAAAAATGATAATCGGACTTCTGAATATAACTTATTAAAAGAAATTCCAAAAAGCGCAACACTTTCGCATATGAAAGAAATACAAAATAGGTTACTTCTGTTAACTGATTTTATAGAAGAAATTGATAGCTTACTAGAGGATATTCCAAATTTAAAAATTAAACACTTCGCTTTAGAAGCAAAAGCGCTTGATGCATCAGAATTAAAAGACTTTAATTTAGCTAAAAGATATATGCTGCTACTTTGTATGATTTATCGCTCAAAAATTTCAGCTATAGATAGTTTGGTAGAGATGTTTCTCAAAAGAGTCAGAACTATACATAACAAAGGCAAAGAGGAGCTAGAACTTCTTCGAGAAAAACATAGATCAAAAACTGAAAATCTTATATCTGTTTTGGCGGAAGTCTTAAATGCCACAAGTATAAATGAGAACGATACCTTGACTGGTCAGAAAATAAGGGAGTTATTAGGGAGAAGAGGTGGTATCGACGCATTAAAAGAAGATTGTGAATCAATTTCATCATATAATGGCAATAACTACCTTCCTCTTTTATGGAAGTTCTATAAAAGCCACAGGAAAACTCTTTTTAGATTGATTAGTATGATTGAAATTAATTCAACCACACAGGATCAATCACTTTTAGAAGCTTTACAATTTTTACGTGATAATGAGAACCGAAAAATTGAAAATCTACAAATAGATTTGGATCTTTCATTTGCTAGTGAACAGTGGAAAAAAACGATTTATGTACCTAAAGAAAATAACTTAATCCATCGTAAACACCTTGAAATCTGTATTTTTTCCTATCTTGCAAGCGATTTAAAAACGGGAGACCTTTGTGTAAAAGGATCAGAGAATTTTGCTGATTACCGTGAACAGCTCCTTTCTTGGGATGAGTGTAAACCTATGGTAGATGAATACTGTAAGGAACTTGGCTTTTCTTCAAATTCAGGGGATTTTGTTCAACAATTAAAGCTCTGGCTAGGAGATACTGCACAAAAAGTAGATTTAAACTACCCTGATAACGGCCAGGTAATCATTAATGAAAATGGAGAACCAACGTTGAGAAAAATAATGAGAAAAGAACAACCTCAGACAAGTAAGGCGTTAGAGGTAGTTATTTCTCAACGTTTACCTGAACGAAATGTCTTAGATATTCTTTGTAATGTAGAACATTGGACAAATTGGACACGGCATTTTGGACCATTATCTGGTTCAGATCCTAAGCTTGAAAATGCAATGGAACGTTATATCATTACTTCTTTTGGATACGGATGTAATTTAGGACCAACACAGACTTCTAAGCACATGAAAAAAGCAGTAACCCCACACATGATTTCATTTGTAAATCGGCGACATATTAATGCATCTAAAATAGACGAAGCTATTCGTAATATTTTAAATCAATACAATCAATTTAGTTTGCCTAGACTATGGGGTGATGGAAAAACGGCTGCTGCAGATGGAACAAAATTTGATCTCTACGAAGAAAACTTAATCTCTGAATACCACATTCGATACGGAGGTTATGGGGGGATTGCATATCATCATGTTTCAGATACTTATATTGCACTCTTTAGTCACTTCATTCCATGTGGAGTTTGGGAAGCAGTTTATATTATTGATGGTTTGCTGAAAAATAAATCAGACATTCAGCCCGATACGTTACATGCTGATACGCAAGGTCAATCAACGCCTGTTTTTGCACTTGCACATTTATTGGGGATTAATTTAATGCCTCGTATTCGAAATTGGAAGGATTTAAAATTTTACAGGGCTGATAAGGACACAAAATATCACCACATTGATCAGTTGTTTAGTGATACCGTTGACTGGGACCTAATTGAAACACACTGGCAAGATCTGCTCCAAGTGGTTCTTTCTATAAAAGCTGGTAAAATATTACCCTCTACACTACTTAGAAAACTAAGTAACTATAGTAGAAAAAACCGATTATATCAAGCTTTTAGGGAATTAGGAAGGATTGTAAGAACTGTATTTTTGCTTAAATATATTTCTGATATAAAACTAAGAGAGCAAATTGGTGCTAGTACAAACAAAGTCGAAGCATATAACGGCTTTTCCAAATGGCTATTTTTTGGTGGCGATGGGATCATTTCAGAAAATGATCCAGAAGAACAAGAAAAGCGAATTAAATATAATGATTTAGTTGCCAACGCAGTAATATTCCAAAATGTATGTGATATAACACTTATTTTGTGGGAACTTTCTAAAGAAGGCTATGTATTTTCAAAAGAAGATATTGTCATGCTTAGCCCTTATCTGACTAGGCATATAAAACGTTTCGGAGACTATATGATCGATTTAGAAAATATTCCACAACCAATCGAGGGAGATATTCCTGTATAGTATATAAGAAAGTAAAGAGCAAGAAAGGGTTATAAATGGTAAACAATACCATACTATGACCCTTTTTTACATGTATCTCGGTCGTACCCCTTTAATAATTTGATTATTAGTACTCCTTGCTATCTTGTGATAAAAACCTACTGCTTTCTGTTTGTTCCCATTTCCTTTTTTGTTACTTTTGTTAATTCAGTTGTTAATTTGTCAATTTGCTGCTGCATCTTTTCAAACTTTTCATCTAATTCTTTTTGATCTTGTTTTTCTTTTTCTGAATTAATGATTTCCTCATCTATAACTGTTATCGCTTCTATAGTTGCAATGCCTTCTTCAATAGTAGTAAGAATAGCAGTTATTAGGGCAAGTCTAAGGCTAGAACTTATTGGCGATTGATCACTTTGTTCTGACTTTGAATTGGTATTATTCATATAATTGCCCCCTTTATCTGACATTGTTAGAAAGGTTTACATTAAACCTATGCTTTAGGTTCTGTAGTAATACATTTCCTTTGAATATTACTTACCTTGAATAAAATAGAAAAATAAAGGAATTTCAATTAGCAATTAATTGCGTAGTTCGTAGAGATTGTAAATCATTATCTTCACACCAAGCTAGTGTTCTTCGGTAAATGGAAGTAATTGAAATACCTTTGTTGGACAAGAATATTTTTTTACTTGGTCTTGGATTGCTAGGTCAACTTTCACTTTGCTCTTATCAGTTCTTTTCATTCGAACCAGTCCTCTTAAACCTAGTTCTTGATATTTCTGAATCCAATAACGCAAAGTGCGAATTGAAATGTTTTCCTCAACGCTAATCTTTTCTAAATATTTTGGCTTTTGTAAATATGGATAGATAATTAAATATTTTCTGTGTGCTTCCTCTAGTTGTATTTCTGTACATTGAGTTAAAGAATTTATTTTTTGCATTGTCTTTTGTCACTCCCTTTTTTTGGATTCCTGTCCATTGTTTCATATTTTTTATTCAATGTCTATTTAGGGTAAACCTTAAACAACCACTTAAGCATTATTGTTAAGATTAGGTTTTAAGTGTATGATTAGGGTGTCTATTAAATAGATTTGTAAAAGGAGAAAATTACGAAATGAAAGTTGCTTATGCTAGAGTTTCTACTGAAGATCAAAATTTGGAACGGTAAATTGAAAACTTGAAAAGTTTTGGCGCAGAAAAAATATTTACAGAGAAGAAATCTGGTGCTGCAGTAAATAATCGAGAGCAATTCCAAAAAGCTCTTGATTTTGTTCGTGAAGGAGATTATTTCATGGTTGAAGCAATTGATCGACTAGGAAGGAACTACAATGAGATTATTGAAACGGTTACTACTTTAAAAAATAAAAATGCAGGTTTGATCGTGACGAGTATGCCTATCTTAGCTGAAGCTATTGGAAACCCCTTGTTGGACCGATTTATGAAAGATTTGATTGTTCAGATTTTGGCGATGGTTGCAGAAATGGAACGGACAGAAAGTAAACGTCGTCAAGCCCAAGGTATAAAAATTGCCAAAGAAAAAGGAGTTTACAAAGGGCGTCCGTTACTTTATTCACCTAATGCAAAGAATCCACAAAAGCGATTAGTCTATCAAGAAGTCGTAAGAATGTTGAAATCCGGAACCCCAATTAAGCAAATCGCAGAAAAAAATGCCATTACTCGATCAACTGTTTATAGGATTAAAAAGGAGCTCGCAGAATAGAAATCTACGGGTTCTTAAACTATTTAATAGTAGTAGCGTCAGGAAATGCGGATTTACAACATTAAGGAAATTCAAATATAAAAAAAGCCTAATTTCTCGGTGTTGTAAGTGAGAAATTAGGCTTTTTTTACTCATGAAAAGCGCCCGATTGCTGAATAACTTAACTTCTATACATAAACACCCCCAAATTTTTCTCCCTACAACAAACTATTTTTTTTGCCATTTATCTAATTTTGGATACATCTGTAACAAAGCAACCTATAAATGTTTACAATAATTAAAAGAAGGTGTTCAAGTTATGGATAATGAACTGAAAGCAACGTTTGGTTCTTGGGTCCAAGCGATTGGAACAACCCTTTCAGCTATCGGAGCTACACCTTCCAAAAATATTTCCGATACTCTGCTTGGAGATTTAAATCTATGGGGAAATGTATTACAAGCAACCGGAAATTCATTAGTAGCAGATAGTGAAAAAAACTTTACCCTTGAAAAGATAGGCAACGAAATTCAGGCAATAGGAAATTCAACGGTCATTGTAGGGATATTAATAAATTTTAGCGAAAAAACAAAAAAGGAATTAAACATAAAAGGAAATTTACTTCAAGCAGTTGGTGGTGGAGTATCTCTTGCTGATGCTCTAGGCCGTGAACCTACTGTAAAAGAGCTTTACAGCATATATGGAAACCTTCTACAAGCAATTGGTAATGCATTACAAGCACTTTCAGGTATCAACGAACTAAGGAACAGGGAGGGGCAAGAACTGAATGTGGTCGGAAGTTGGATCCAAGCCATCGGTTCCATCATTTCAGCTTTAGGCCAAAGTAAGTAATTTTGAATATATAGTTTACATTGTAATGGAAAAGCGTATTTAGCTTGGATAATAAAGGAGATAAAATATGGATATCGAATCTAGTTCTATCTCCTTTTTGGGTATTTATTACTTAAATAGTTACAGGAATTACTTTTGGTAAGCTAGCGGAATAACTTATATTTCGAGTTCACCTTACTTTGCCAAAGAACAAAATTTATTTTGACCATGTTTATTTTTTTAGATCTTTAAGGCAATACCTTTAACGGTCTCATCATTTCATTATCCTCGTGTTCAAGCATATGGCAATGCCATACATATCCAGGCCCAAGGCTAGGGTCGAATGGAAAGGGACTGCCATCCTGGGAAGTAAACCGAACTCTTATCGTTGTCACTTCTCCCGCATTCATTTGTATGGTATCCTTCCACCCTTTCTCATTGAGTGGAGGTGCAATAGGTTGACCTTGTAAATATGCGTCTATTGGTGGTGTCTTAGGCTTAACAAAATAAGGTGGGGTGCTAGGAGGCGTCGTTTGATTTAGTTGCATCCAGTCTTTCAAATAAGCGTCAGAATGGAATTTCTGGCGGCTAACGAGCAGGAACTGAACGAGATGAAGATGGATTGGATGGGTGTCATCGGTAAGGTTAACAACTTGCCAATCTTCTGTCGTTCCTGCCTGAGGCAGCTCAGAAACGGGATTACCCCACAGTTGGCCATCTAACGTAACTTTCAAGGGACCATTAGGACCCTCCAGTTCGAATAAAGTCAAAGTTCTCGTTTTTGTTGGCTTTAATTGAGGAATGCTGTTAAGAACAGGTGGCAATTTCTTTGGCGGTAAGACAGTTTCATTTATGACTGTAAATTGCATAATTTGACCAACAGTTTGTGGGTCTGCCGGTGTTCCATCAGGGAACGGGGCGTTAGCAGTATTCGTTAAAATAACGGTTGTACCAGGAGCTAAAGTAGAGAAATCAATAAGGATATCTGCTCGTTCTGCCGGTGAAATCAAAAGTGAGGAAAGTTCTACAGCTTGAGGTAAATAACCTCCATCGGTGCCAATCTGGATAAATTTCTGTTTATTGGAAAGCTGTAAACGATAAAAACGAGCATTTGAACCATTCAGAACACGAAAACGGTATTGTTGAGGTTTGACATTAAGGTTCGGCCACACCTTACCATTCACCATTATCGTGTTTCCAAAAACTCTGGTACCACATAAGGATGAATACTTGGGTTAGCCCCCATATGATCATAGAAAAGAGAACCATCAGTATTAAAAGATCGGTCCTGAATGTTGAGTGGAATCTCATTTTCTCTACTAGGAAGAAACGGGACAATGGGGTCATTCATATCACGGAGCAAATAGAACCCTGTAAGCCCGGCGTAATTATTCAATCGAGTCATTCCCATGGTATGGTCATGATACCAAAGAGCTGTAGGCTGTTGTACATTGGGGAATGTATAGGTATTAGTTATGAAAGCCATACCGGTCCTTCCATCTGCAGTAAACCAAGCATCAGGATAACCGTCAAAATAAGATGGATGCTCTCCTCCGTGCAAATGAGGGACAATAGGTACTGGTTGCTGTGCTAGGGGAAATCCTGGTGGAAATGATGGAAATGGTGGTAGAGGAACTGACATGGAATTTGGATTTGCCCAATCGAGTGTCGGATCAACCGGAAGAAAATGGGGACCAGTAATGTTGTTTATCCATTGAACATGTACAGGAATTCCTCGAATGGCTTCAAATGTGGAACCTGGAGCACTTTTATAGTAAACCGCTCTTCCCGTGTACGGGTCCTGTATCATACCACTGTAACCAAAAACTTTCGTGGTACCGAATCCAGGCGGTAAGATTTGCTGCTGGAATTCACTTGCTTCAATTTTATACGCATGCCCGATCACTTCACCAGATATTGGCTGTCTAAGAATAGTAGGCATATATACCGGTGGGATAACGAGTTGATTTACGAATTTAGGAATCCTTTTAGGATCTAAAGGTTGTACCATTTCATCCTCTCCTCTTCATATCACTACGGTATATGCAGGAAAGGAGCATTTCATGCGTATATTCATACTAGAATAATCTATTTACTTGAAAACGTTCCTCAACAATCTGGCCCTTTAATGGAATATCATAACTGTTGTTTTAACCACTTAATTTTAAGTTGAAGAACTTTATTTTAACTTATCAGCTATCATTTTAAGATAACTTTTTTATTACTTATAATGCAAAATAGCGATTAAAATTGGTGCAAAATAACGTCTAAAGTGACAATCATAGTTAAGAGCGTCTCATAAGACTTGTCTCAAAAACGAGGTGATATTTTGCGGAAAATCGGTTATATACGTGTTAGTTCGACCAGCCAAAATCCTTCAAGGCAATTTGAGCAGCTAAATGAAATTGGAATGGATATTATATACGAAGAAAAAGTTTCTGGAGCAACAAAGGATCGCGAGCAACTTCAAAAAATGTTAGAGGATCTACAGGAAGATGACATCATTTATGTTACAGACTTAACTCGAATTACTCGTAGCACACAAGACCTATTTGAATTAATCGATAACATACGGAAAAAAAAAGCAAGCTTAAAATCACTAAAAGATACATGGCTAGATTTATCAGATGATAATCCATACAGCCAATTCTTAATTACAGTAATGGCTGGTGTTAACCAATTAGAGCGAGATCTTATTCGTATGCGACAACGTGAAGGGATTGAGTTGGCTAAGAAAGAAGGAAAGTTTAAAGGTCGGTTAAAGAAATATCATAAAAATCACGCAGGAATGAATTATGCAGTTAAGCTATATAAAGAAGGAAATATGACTGTAAATCAAATTTGCGAAATTACAAATGTGTCTAGAGCTTCATTATATAGAAAGCTATCAGAAGAGAACAAATAGTCCTTCCTTACCCCATATTCCAGAAAAGGCCATATAGTTGAATAAATAACTTTTTGTCACGTGATTTTTGATTCCATCACGAGTGATTTCTTAAAAGTTAACAACTATTTTTTGAATGAGCTGCATTTTTCAACGAAAGGATGAGCTTCTAACCGTTAAAAGTAAACATATTCAGCTTGTGGTGCATATACTGGATTGGTCCTTTATATAGGGTAGTAAATAAGATATCTAATCCTTTATTCTTCAGAACATAAACTTTAAATTTAGGGGGAGATTAGTATTGCAAACTGCACAGCAAACAATGGTTAGTATTCCATTCCCATCAGTATGGGGTATCCATGCTGCTATAGCTGGTAAACCAATCGTTTGGGGCGTACTCAACATTAACTCTATTACAGATAACAGGGTAATTGGTACGGTTAATTTTCGTGGTACACCTATTCCTATTAGTGGATATTGGGATGAGAATACTAAACAGATAAGATTTGATTCACCTTATGCTATGTTCTCCGGTACATTAACTATCATTGATGATGCTACAATTAGAATTCGACATTTTATTTTAAATGGACGATTTATTATGAAACCTCCTTCTTTACAAGCAGGCGAATACGGAACATGGATTGCTACAACCGATAGAGCTCTTACCGGATATCCCGTAATTAGTGGTACCTTGCCCCCTGTTGGAGTCTTTTTAACATCAAATATACTTAGTCAGCTACAGCAGAATTATGTAAGATTTTAGGTTTAAATGGAATAAATGTAAAACGGACCTCCATTTTTGTTTTTCGATCCATTTCCAACGTTTAAATTCCTGTGACAAAATAAACTAATTACAAAATTATTTTGGGTGTCTCATAAGAAAAGGTATCTAAACAATTCCTTCGTATTCCAAACGTATACTCGCTACATAGTTTGGACATGTTAAGAGAAACAGAAGGAGGGATTCCAGTTGGAGTGGATTTTTTATCTATACCTGTTAAATATGTTCTTTATCTTATTCATAGCAATTTGGGAAGTACGTAGGCCTGCCAAGGCATTGAATTGGATAATAATCGTCCTTCTTTTGCCAGTCATTGGTTTCTTGCTTTATCTTAGCGTATCAAACCCTAAGTTTATTCATCGAAAAAGATTGAACTCTTCTAAAAATGAATCTAACAAATTACCTGAGACATTCGGTGATTCAGCATCGGTAATTGCCGATGCTTTACGGCATTTCACTGTGAATGGGCTTCGAATGGGCCAAGTCCAAGTGTTTAACAATGGAATAGCAAAATATGAACAACTCCTTGAATCCCTAAAAAAAGCCCAAAAAACAATTGATCTGGAATATTTCATATATCGGAATGACCAAATTGGTAATCGCATCACAGAACTGCTAATCGAAAAAGCAGTAAATGGAGTGCAGGTTCGTTTTATGAGAGATGGCTTGGGGAGTTATAAATTCCCGCGTGAAAAAATCACGCAGATGGTGGAAGCAGGGATAGAATGCAGGACAATATTTCCTTTACGATTTCCCTGGATTTTGTCCAATTGGAATTATCGGGATCATTGTAAGATGGCCATAATCGACGGAAAGATAGCTTTTAATGGTGGCATGAACGTAGGATATGAATATACAGGATTGAAGCCTGACGTTGGCTTCTGGCGGGATACTCATTTGCAAGTCATAGGAGAAGCATAAGTCGATTTGCTGACTGTCTTTGATGTTCATTGGGAAATCGCTGTGCCGGAACGGATAAAATCAAAAACAAATTTGAAAACAAAATCAAAGGTAACGAAAATCAACTCAATCGGCAGAGCAGATCATTCCAAATGGTCAGCCGAATTGGGATCAGAGTTGAGCACCCTTGATGATAAAGAAATGGACATATCCGCAAAAACTAGGACATTGCATAAAGCGTATATCCATACGTTGGAAGGAAACCCTGGAATTCCTACCCCAGTCATTCGGCAAGCTTACTTTATATGTATAACACAGGCGACCAAGACTATTGATTTAACAACACCCTATTTTGTACCAGAAACGGATATTATCATGGCATTAAAGACAGCAGTAGCTCGTGGTGTGCACGTAAGATTGCTGGTTCCTCGCCACATTGATCAAAAAAGCGTGGGCTATGCAAGTCGTACCTATTACGGGGAACTTATAGAAGCTGGGGTCCAAATCTACCAGTACAATAAAGGAATGTTACATGCGAAACTGATGATCATTGATGAGGAAATTGCAGAAGTAGGCGCAGCAAACTATGATATGAGAAGTTTTCGCCTGAATTATGAGGTGTGTCAAGTCGTGTACAGTGCTGATGTGGCAAGAGAACTCACAGAGCAGTTCGAGGGGGATCTTACTGATTCTGTACCATTAAGAATTGAAGACTTGTTGCAACGATCCCTGACCGAGCGCATTGTTGAACAAGGTGCTCGTCTGCTTTCTCCATTATTATAAGTTGATGTATCCTGTTTTTATTGTTCTATCTTAAATCTAGATTTAACTTTGTTTTTAATATATTTCTGACTTATTTGAAAAAAAGTCGAAAACCCGTGTATTATAAGAACTTCCAACATGGGTTTTTTCTTATTTACGATGGAAATTCATTACTAAAAAACGGTAATACTAAAAAGGCAGCTCAAAGAGTTTGAATTCAAAAATATCTGTTACCTTTTCATTTAAATATAGAGGTGATATCAATAGATAATATATTTGAAAATCTTAAGGAAATACGTTTATTAGAAGATAAGCTCTATCATTTAGAATTAAATGGTTGGCTAAAAAATGAGTTTTTAACTTGGGAATGGTGGATACTAGTCGTTTTTTTAGTTGTGCCTTGGGTTATATGGGCTAAACTTGTTAAACGAGACATTATTTTAGAAATTTTGTTATTTGGTACCATAATTATCATAACAACAACCTTATTAGATGTAGTTGGCTTACAATATAGGTTTTGGGATTATCCAATTGCATTCTACCTATTATTCCTAGGGCCTTTCCCTTTGATTTTTCAATGATACCTGTAGCTTACATGTTGTTATATCAATATTTTAGAACATGGAAAATTTTTATAATCGCACAAATCACTATGGTACTCACATACGCCTTTATTGGTGAACCTTTTTCCGAGTGGGTCGAACTTGTGTATTATTATGAGTGGAGATACAGTTATTCATTCATATATTACATCATGGTTGGAATTGTAACTCGAGCTTTAATACTAAAACTAGCCTCTTTATCTAAACCTCAAGATCTTACAACTAAGTAAAATTTAAATTGGAGGAAAAAACGTTGGAAGAAGTCAATATTGGTTTACTGACGATCAAAGTCATCGTTGGTTTTGCCACTTTATTTTTTATCATTATCATAACAGGCAGAACATCCATCTATCAGTTAACCCCGTTTCACTTAGTTTTTGTGTTAGTACTTGGAGATCTTTTAGGAAATACCATTTATGAAGATAAGGTAGGGATTTTTCATTTTTTATATGCCATCGGATTGTGGACGTTTCTTATGTTTGGAATAGAGTTTATGACTCTAAAAAATAAATCGACACGTTCTCTCTTATTAGGCAATCCTAACATCATCATTCGAGATGGTGTTATGGACAGGAAGTTACTTACAAAGAACAAATTGGATGTAAATCAAGTATTGAGTATACTCCGTCAAAATAATGTCTTTTCAGTTCGCGAAGTCAAATACGGTATATTGGAAGCTAATGGGCAAATAAGTTTATTATTAAAATCCAAGTATCAAAAACCAGACAAGCAAGATCTCAATCTTCCAGAAAGTCCAGTAGACCTCCCAACATCGTTAATTATAGATGGGGAAATTTTATGGGATAATTTACATGAACTCGGATTTGATCAACAGTGGTTAGATAACCAATTAACTACCAATGGATATGATAATGTAAAGCGTATACTTTACGCAGATTGGCGAGAGAGTGAAGGCATACATGTAAGTCCTAAATAAAATTTGTTAGGATAAGAGCACATCAATTTTCTTGGTGAATATAAACTTTAGTCTTCAACAATCAGGCGCTTTAATGAAGTAACTAAAGCCTAATTTTTCACTTATAACACCGAGAAATTAGACTTTTTATATTTTGATTTCCTTAACGTTGTAAATCCGCATTTTCCTGACGCTACCCCTAATAGAACCCTGAAAAGAATAACGAAAGATATAGAAATCGGACAAGTATTTAAAATAGAAAAGGTTAATGGGGATTGGGTCGCATTCACGAAAGACAAAAAAGATGGTCAGAGAAAATGAATTATGGTTTAATAAATTACTAATAGGAGTAGTATTTATGAATGACGTTTGGGACGTATCAATGCTAAAAGGTGTAGCGGATGTGTGAGGTTACCAAATAAACGCAACAAGCGCTACAGAAGCTGTCTTGGTCGCTGAACAATCCTTTTTAGGTAAGGTCATAAGGGAGGCTTTAGCGGAGTACGCTTAAGACTAGATGAAGACAATGAATATAAACTCGTTATAAATGTGATGGTACAATAGACAACAAGGCGGACTGAATAAGGTCTGTTTTTTTTGTTTATCAAAGGGTTGTACGAATATACAACCCTTTTTTTTATATTGTCACCTGTAAATCACAATGAATTAATGATACTTGAATTTTTCCAAGCATGTCCCGCATTGTTTTCTCTTCTTGATTTCTTCTGCAGATAAATAGATGTTGTTTGAATCGATTTGTGCCCCAATGCAATTTTAATTTGATCCAAACTCGCCCCTTGATCAGAACTAATTTGTGCAAAAGCATGTCTTAGTGTATGTGGTGTAATTGGATTTTTCCTTGTTTTGATGAAAGGTAAATCCGCTTCATTAATTTTTTTTGTTAAATAATTAGATAAATACTTATAATTGTATGGTTTCCCTTTGTTCGTCATAAAAATATACGAATTATCACTACCATCTAATATAAAATCTAACCGTCTTGTTCGTCGAAATTTCCGTATTTCTTCTATTATATATGGATGTAAGAGTACCTCTCTTTCATGTCTCCCTTTTCCTAATACATATAACCAGTAATCTCCATCCACATAAGAAATATCCGATATTTTACTATGACATAATTCGTTTATTCTAAGCCCTGTTGTAATTAAGGTTGCTAGTAAACCATGAACAATGGGATGGTCTTTATAATAGTCCAATATCTGCACTACCTCATTTTTTCCTAAATCCCTATCTGGCCGATCAATATCCCGCACATTACTACTCAACATTTTTTCATGCAGCGGAACTTCTATATACTTTGTTTTATACAAAAAAGAAAGAAATCCTTTAAGAACTACCATTTTACGACTCAGTGTAGAAACTGCGTATGGCTTCTTCCCCTTCCCTAACGGAGCTGCAGCTAACCACTCTTGAAATTTTCTAATATGTACATGATTGAGTAGTTTAAATACCTGATAGGGATTTTGCTGTGCATTTAAATCTAATCCAATGGAAAAAGCATTTTCTATTATCTGTTTATACATGATAAGTAAATCTCTGCTGTACTCTTTGATGGTGTTCTCCATTTTATTCTTTCGTATATCCATATCTTTCTTTTGGTGTAAAAATAAATACATCATTTCCAAGTCATTTATTTCCTTATTGTTAGATACGTCCTCCATAATGATTAACTCGTCAGGTAAATTTTGAAATAGCGATGGATCTGTTAAAGTTTTTGAAAACGATGCGATGGACGACTGACTTCCAGTAAATTCTAACGAATTTTTGTTCGAATGGAATGAAATTTCCTTTTCTAGCATTTTTTCACCTCTTTTAGCATTTTTTGAAAACAAAGTGATTATATGGTTATATGTGACTCGTTATTAATTTAATTTAGGTATATTTAATATCTACTTCTATATTAGTAGAAAAATACTTTATTTGTCTACTATATATACATATAAATAAAATTAATATTTAAAATACATTTTAATATAAAATAGTAGGTATTATATTTTTTTATATAAAATAGATATTAAACCTTTGTTTAATATTAAGATACATATTATAATCTTATTAATGATAAAAGGAAGAGGTGGATTTTTTGATTAGCGAAAGTTTATACCGAGCATTAGATGAAAGTACTTTTTTTGTAAGTAAATATGAAGTGCAAGTGAAAACTTATTTCTTACAAAAATCCAAATATGGTCTTAGAGTGCAAGTTAGTAGATTTGTAGATAAAAGAGGAAGTTTGAGTCGAGAAAAAGATACAGTGGAGATTAAATTATTGATAGGGGGAGGAGGGGTAGTTATTGATAAAACTTTTAAAAGTATTACATTAGAAAAACCAACAAGAAAAAAGGTAGAAGAATGTATAACAGATTTTTTAGAGAATGCTAGTGAGTATTGTAAACAAAGCAAGAATTAATACATAAATTAGAATTATTCCCCAATTGAATATTGACTATAGTAAATGGTAACATATAAATAGATTATAATATTGAGTTAATATTAAATGATATGTATACACTATTTTAATAATGATTAGTTGGGGAGAATAAAATGGGCCAAGAAGATAAGAAAAAGCAAATTACTACAAAACAGGCTGCAGAATTATTAGGTGTTGCTGAGAATACAGTTTTATCATATTCCAGACAAGGCATATTAACTGCAGTGAATGAAAAAAGTTGGCAAATTGACAATACGAAGTACTTTTATATAGATGATGTAGAAGAGGTAAAAGACAAATTAAAAAAGCCAGGACTTAGCACTGGTGAAGTTGCTGCACAATTAGGTGTATCTACTGTAACGGTATTTAACTATATAAAGGATGGTAAACTTACTGCAGAGAAAGAAGTTTATAGAGGTAGGGAATTATATTTTATTAAACAAACGGAGCTTGAACGTTTTCAAAAAAATTATAAAAATATGAGAAGTAGAAATAATAAAGAGTTTTATTCCAAACCAAATAAACATGGTTGGTTTCAATTGTTTATTCATGAAAGAAGTGAAGAACATGGAAGATTGATGGTTGGGGAAGATGAAGATTACTTTTTATTAACTGCTAGTGGAAATAAGATTCCATATACGAAAATTGAGCAATATGGTTTTAAACCGGTTTATTTAATTGAAAGAGGTTCTATAATTTCCAAAAGGAAATTTGCTAAGTTTGTGTTCCCTTATGAATATAAGGTTAAAACTAATATATACTCTTTCATAGATAAATGTTATGAATATATCACTCCAACAAATATGAAGATGAACATAAATAAACAAACAATCGAGTTAGAAATTAAACCATATTGTTTTCCGTACGATACTTTAGATGAAGAAACGATTAAAACTATTAAGAAGTATATGGTGGAAGGTTCTATAATCTCAACGGTTAAAGGAATTTATATAGATTCTGAATATGAGTTGCTATCTATAGAAATACCTACCCAGGTTAAGGATTCTTTGAAACAGATTGCTTCTGAGGGGAATTTTACTTTAGAAGAGTTGGTTTCTGAAATTCTTTTAGAGTATGTTAACGAAAAACACTAAACTTTTTTATCTGAATAAACTCGTTTTATAGGAAAAAGTAATTTAGACTTTCTGCTAAAATGCAAAAGGATAAGGTGGGTATTAAGCATAGAGCGGAGAGGTTAATTAATAAAATTATTGAAATCTAACATTGAAATTAGAAATTGTCGTATCTTTCGCTATTAATACACTTAAAAAACGAAGGTTTAGAGAAGGAGATTGCATGATAAACACGGTAAGAAATGTTGTAGATGAATATATATTAAAAAGAGATAATATTGGTCCTATTGATCCAGAGAGGGAAGAAATTATTAATCAATATTTTCGAAATAGGAAAGGAGAAGAAATCGCAGAGCATTTAATAAATGCTACTGTTAGTGAAACTGGCGGTTTGACAGCTTTATCGGGATTTTATTATCAATTTTTAGTTACAATTGAATATATTGTAGAGATGTTAGAGGATAAATGGGATTTTGTTATTATGGAATACCATGATGATATTGTAGTAGGTAAAGGCAATAAAGTTCGCTTTGTACAAGTAAAAACTAGTCAGAAAATCAAACTGGAAGTCACGGAGTCTCCTGCTTCAAGTTTATATAGAAGGAGCAATAAAGAAATAAACAAGAAACAATTTCTTCAAGCTAATTCCTGGGTAGATAAATTGTTATTAAATGCAACTCTAACTAAAAAATCTGAAGAATACGAAACAGAATTTCAATTATATTCAAGTTATCATTTTATTCGTACCAAAAATTATAATTTTGATCATTATACAGATAATAAGTTATTTAATAAAGAGGTTTCTTCAGATGATGGTTTGCTCAAAGTATTATCGGAGAAAGTGTTTGACGATAAAGGAACAGAGTTTACTTATTTAAGTTTATGTGGAGAAAGTATAGAGTCACTACTAAAACGTTTTTATTTACATACGGGATCATCTTTGCAAGAAATAGATAAGTTTCAAGATTATTTATGTATGAAACTTAATAGAATTATTTTTAGTGGGTATGGGGAAAATGTATCTATTGCCGTTTCAGATTTAAATTTTATTATAGGGTATTTATTTGAAGAATGTACTGATAAAACTAATATAGAACGATTAATTATTACAAAGGAAAAGATCGTTAATTTATTAGATATCGTTAGAAAGAAAGCACTGTCCCAAGCCAGTTTAATAGTAAACCAGCATGAAGGCATTACTATTATTAATAGAGTTATAGATGAATTATTAAATAGCGTTAAAGACTTTAGAAATTCAGAAATCGTTAATAGTTTAATTTATGAATATAAGAAGTATTTAGAGTGTTGGATATTAAATGAGGGTGGAGATATAAAAAAATTATTTGAACGTCTATTTGATGGCACTAATAAAACCTCAATTTATTCAAGATTAAGCACTAATATGAAAGAAAATAGTTTATTGGAGTTATTTACTCTAATAATAATGCTCACAGTGAGTAAAAATAAAAAGACAAGATTCGATGGAAACGAATCATTGGTAGCGAAAAAATTTGAAGATATAGATGAAATTTTTGCATTTTTAAGATTAGAAGTTGCAAAAAAGAAACCCGAAGTTATTGAAAGATTAAACGGTATTATAAAAAATGCAAGTTTAAAAGAGCAGCTTTATCTAATGGGAATAGATTTAAATATCATTATACAAAATTATAATGATAGAAAGTTTGACAAAATTGAACCTCTCAAGATATACGTTAAGGAATCAATAGATATTGAAGAGTTGGAAGATAACCAAAAACTAAATGAGGTTCCAATCATAGCTAAATTATTACCCGGAAATATTATGAAAGCTGATTTTTATGATGCTTTGGAAGAAGATGATATAGAAAAGTATTTAGTGGAAAGGTTAGAAGAGTTAGAGGAGGGTGTTCTTTGAATAATTTTAATTTAGTACATAATAGACTAATTCAAAAGAATTTTAAAGCATTAGAAAATGAAGAAGTGGAGAAGCTAGGCTTTTCCCTATATGGAAATGAAACAATTAGAGTTTTTCTTAAGCGATTACACATGGAATTAGAACATGAAAATATAAATATCTATTCCAATCAAATAAGAATACTGCTATTAGAGCAAAGTGAAAATATTTATAATAGTTATTTTATCCTTTGTACAGATGAAGAAATAAACTATGAACAGTTTTTCATGATAGAACGTAATAATATAGCGTTAAGAAAGTATGTTGTTAGGGATGAAAATGATTTAAATCGAATTCCATTTTTGGATAATACAGTCGATAAAAAAGGAGGTAATTCAGAAAATTTAAGGGAAACTGAATATAATGAGGAAGTGAAAGTGTTATTTTCTCTTTTAAAACAATATGATAGTGAAAATATTAAATTGAAAGATTATCAAGTTGGGGAAATAGTAAATACTTTAATGCAAGGGATGGAAATTGATTATGAACATTCAAAAGTTGATAATAAAGAATTTTAAAAACTATATGGGAGAGGTCGTATTTGATTTATCCAAGGAAGTTATACTTCTATACGGTGCCAATGGATTTGGTAAAAGTTCTTTCTTTGATGCTATTGAATGGTGTTTAACAGGAAAAATAAATAGATTTGATGGTTCAGAAAATGAGCTGAAATACGATATTGTTAATAAAAGAATTCATATTGAAGAGAGCTTTGAAGTAGCAGTTACTTTAGAATTCGATGGGAATACTTTAATTAGATACTTTAATGTAACAAATGGTAACGTTGGAAATTTGCAAGTGAGAATTATATCAAAAGATGACAATGTTCATATTGGTCAAGAACAAATAGAAAATTTCTTAAAAATGCACACTGCGAATTCTATTACATATGAACGAGGGGGTTTTAGTCAATTATTAAAGCAAGCTTATATTCTATCTCAAGATCAAGTGACAGATTTTATTACAAGTGAAGATTCGAAAGAACGGTATAAAGCTTTAGCTAATATAATGGGTTTAAAATCAATGCTTCTCGAATTTGATAATTTTAAAAGAGTATTAAAAGGTTTAGAAAAAAATAAAGATAATTTATCTGACCAAATTAGTGAGTTAGATAAGGCTATAATAAACAAGAAAGAAACAATGCACTATTTTGAAAGAGAGAAATTAGACGAATTATCGAGTACGTATGGAATTTTATTATCGGATGGCAATACAAAAATCAATGTGGAAAATGAAATAGCTAAAAGACTAAATACTAAAAACCATTTAGAGAAATACATAGAATTTTACAGTAAAATAGAAGATGGGCAAAGAAATAGTAGCCTTAATGAATTGAAGAATCTTTTGAATGATTATGAATCTAGAGAAGAACTTCTTTTAGGTAAAAAGAAAAAAGCAGAACTTCTATTAGAACGTTTAAGCGATAAAATACTGAGTTTGTCAAATTTAGAAGAGAATTTAGAAAAAGTTAACGGATTAAAAGGTGAACTTAATGGTCTACAGATTTTATTGAAAGAGTTAAATGTTGAAGAAAGTAATATCGATGAATTAAATGAAAAGCTTGAATTACTAAGAAGTGAGCAATTAAAGATAGAATACAATTTAGCAGCTGTAAAATTTAAAAGTATAAATATTCCTCTGATTGAAAATGCAAAAAAATCTATTGATTTTATAATGGAAAAATTAGAACGATTAAGTAGTCGATTTCAAAAAAATAATAGTGTATCGGAGAAAATAGAGAGAATTATTGAGGAGAATAAAGATCAAGTTCTAGCTAAATTAATATCAGGCATTAGAGATGTTCAAGTATACACGAATAAATATGATTTAAATTATTGTCCTGTTTGTTCTTCACAAACAAATAATTTAAATAGTGATATAGCTCAAAATTTAAATGATTATTTGAATCAACTTAATGATGAAAGTAGTTATTATGAGAAATCTATAAGCTTATCAAAACATCTTGAAAATAGAAAGAAGAAATTAAAAGAAGAAATTAGAAGGCTAAAAAGAAATCAAGAGGAAAATGAAACTAAAATAAAAAACTTTGATAATGAAATAGCTAATTATAAATCATCAGATTTATTTGATGAAATGTTATTTTCAGAAAAACAATCTATTCTAGAAGAGCATTTAGCAAAAAATTCACTAGAAATAAATCAAAGAAAAGAAGCAATTGAAGTAATTTTAAAAATAGAAAAAGTATCAAGTGATATATCAGGTTATGAAAAAACCTCTAAAGTTACTAATAAAATAAAGTCTGCTAAAGACCTGAAAAAAAGTGTTGATAAGAATACTGCGAGAAAATATTTTGTGAATGCGAAATATAAAAATAATATTTCTTTACTTAAAGAAATAAAGAATAATATTTCAAGCGTAAATTTAATTATTCTCAATCTACAAAGTTTATTGAATGAGAATCAATATAATCAAAGGTTTATAGAAATATTTGATTTTGCTTTAGAATCAATACAAAAAATTGACATTGAGATTGATGAAATAAATTTTATTAAAGATTTGTTAGTGAAACAGGAAATTAATAATAATGTTCTAAAACAAATCTCTAATATCCAAAAAAATAAAAATGATTTAAACTCTAAAATGGGCAAATTGAATTCTTATATAGGTTTATTAGAAAAATATAAGCAAGAAAAACGAAGTTTGATAGGAGATGGGATTTCGGATTTTCTTAATCGAGGCAATTCTACCGTGCAAAGATATTTTAGATATTTAGATCCGATTCCAAGTGATTGTGATTTAGTATTTGAAGGAAGCGAAGAGCAAATAAATATAAAAGTAGCGTATAATAAAGAATTACGTGATAAGCCTGGTGGAAAAAGTAATGCTAAAAATATTTTAAGTTCAGGGCAATTAAATGTATTAGCCATATCTATATTTTTAGCAATTAATAAAGAACAACAAATACATTCACTAAATTTTGTAGGTATAGATGATCCAATCCAAAATATGGATGATATTAATCAATACACTATGTGTGACGTTTTAAATAATATAGAAAAGCAACTCATAGTTTCTACACATGATTTTAATTTCTTAAAATTATTTATAAAGAAAAATGAGCATAGAAAAAATGATATAATTATCTATAATTTAAAAAGTCCTTACATTAGTTCTGACAAATTAGAAATGATTAAATTTGATTCTCATAGATCAATTTGAACAAACTTTTTGTTTATTGCAAAATAAAAGTGCAGAGCTTTGCATAGGTAAAATGCAGGGTCCTGCACTTTATTTTATAAGTGCATAAAAAAAGACTTGCCCGTCACCCCAAGTCCCTCTACTGTAATGGTGTCGAATCATTTACAAGTGGAGGAATATGAAAGGATGCTAGCAATGTCTGGTACTCATTGTATCAAAAACTTGAGAAACAACAAGGGTTTATCTATATCTAAGATCTAAAAAACACTTGGTATTAACTGGAGAACAGCTAAGAAGTATGGGGATAATGAACAATTGCCTCAATCTAAAATAAAGCAGAAGAAAGGAATGATGACTGAAGGTAACTGGGTCGAGATGGTTTCCGATTGCCTCTTTGAGGACAGTAAGTTAAAGAAAAAGTCACGTCATACGAAGAAAGCAATTTTTGAAGAACTTCAAAGTCATAGATTTCAAGGTTCTTACAGAACTGTTTGCTATTTTGTATCTGATTGGGAAAATAGCCATAATGATCACCAAGATAAAGGCCATGATCGTTTAGAACACCCTCCTAGTGAAGCACAGGTAGATTTCGGAATAATGGAAGCAGTAAAAGACGGAGAATTCGTTGATATACATGCCCTTGTGATGTCTTACCCATGCAGCAATGCAGCTTTCGTTGTACCATTACCATCAGAAAACCAAGAGTGTTTTCTTCAAGGGCTTAAATTGCTGTTTCACCAAGCAAAAGGCGTTCCTAAGAATATAAGAATTGATAATTTAACGCCTGCCGTAAAGAAGATAAGGTCAAAGTTTGAAGCTACAAAGGAACAACTAGATAAGATAATAAAAGAGTTCTGTGTAAACTCCCACCAATATAAGAAATTAAGTGGTAAATAATCAGTAATTATTGCTTTTTTCAAAATAATCAACTAGAATTTATATATACATTTTTTTGTAATTTTTATTTTTAGCTATCTTTATGATAAGCATATTCTAATAGACACGAAGCCTTTGGGCCTTTGATTTTTACTTAACAATATTTTTGTTAGGTTAATAAAAGGACCAAAGGCTTTTTTGTGTTTATCACAGAAAGGAGCGGCATGTAATTAATGAAGGGGAAATATTTAGGAAAAGCAGATAGTGCTAACTTAGTTCCTGGAATGAGTTATTACTTATTTGAAAATGGTAAGGATTATTTTTATGTTTCTCGTTTTAACAATAAGAAGGCTCATTTTGGTTGCTACGAAAAAACACCTTTTGAAATTAATGAGGAAACAAGGGAGAAAAGTGAGGTTACATTTAAAGTAAGCAGTTCAGGACAGATTTCATTTTTCTAAAAGAGATCAGTTGGCATTTATCATTGGTTTTTAAATAAAAAGGGAGGCAAAAGAATGGAAACTTTAATAAATACTGTAGAACAGGTGAACTTTAAAGTTGAAACTTCATGTTTTAAAACTTATGAATTTTCCACGCATAATGGATTATATGTTGAAGAGGCACAATCGGAGTTTAGTTCATTTCGTTTA
>NZ_JBPCEP010000014.1:0-157242 GCF_050971705.1 Niallia sp. M35 | reverse complement strand
TTGTTTATGCAGCGTAAAAAAATAAAATCAAAGCTGATCGTAAAATTCGGTCAGCTTTTTATTATGGAGGGAAGAACATGAGAGTAGAGATTGAAAAACGAAGAATTGTTGGTTGTATTGCAGTTTTAGAGAAATTACAGATTAAGGGTCTTAAATCAATACATCGCACCAGATTAGCCAATAAATTATTGGAACATTTAAAGCAAGTTTCAGAAGAGGAAGTTCAATTAAAACAAGATCATAGTAAGAAAGATGAACAGGGAGAAGCAATTATTAAAGAAGGAAAATACGATGTAGAGGATATAGATTCTCTTAAGGAAGATATAGAAAAATTATTTAAAGAAAAGGTGATAATCGAAGGGGGTGATTCGCCAGTATTCCTAAAGTCGGTTAAACAGTCGCTAGAAGAGTCGGAAGTCGAGTGGGTAGGAAAAGAGTCTTATGATTATGCTTATTTATATGAAGCTCTTGAGAACAGTGAAAACAAGGAGGAAGAATAATGTTTACAATCGAAATTACAAGCGTAAATATCGCATATTCAAAAGGTGTAGTCAGTGGGGTTAATGTTAATTTTTTTGCTAGTCACGAGTACCAAACAATTAATCTAAATGGGTATATCCCTTTAACATTTGAGGAATACACTCCAATCGCAAACGATATTGTTGGGCTGCAACAAAAAGTTAGAGAGAAAGTAGTCGCAGGACTTACAGAGACAGAAGCCGAGTAAGGCTTTTTTATTTTGCTTAAATGGGGGAAATGGGAATGGATATGGAGTTGTCCAAGTATTTTCTTACGCAGGGGCCATTTGCGATATTATTCGTGTGGCTCCTTATTTACGTAATGAAAAATAATAAAGAGAGAGAAAATCGATTACAAGATTTACTTGATAAGTTTAGCGATAAATATGATTTAGTCATAAACAAATTGGATGATATTAAGCAAAAATTAAAGTAAAGGAGAGGTTGAAAGTGGGAGAATTATCAGTTGCAGTATTTATTGCATTAATTGTTGGATTGGTGGAATTATTCAAGAAAAGTTTAGGTTTACCTGTTAGGTATGCTCCTTTAGTGTCTGTTTTATTAGGAATTCCAGTAGGGATTCTATATTTAGGTGTCGACCTTAAAACAGGAATCGTATATGGATTAATCATTGGTTTATCTGCTTGTGGATTATACAGCGGCGCAAAATCTATAACAAAGTAAGAGTGGCTTAACAGCTGCTCTTTTTTATTGGAGTGATAAGAGTGTTTAAGAAAATAAAATGGTTCTTTAGCAAAGTAGACAAGAAAGAAATTGAAATCTTATTAAACGAAAAATATTAAGGAGTGTGGAAAGAATGAGCTTGAAAACATTACAAGATAAAGCTATAAAACGTATGGGTTCTGGAATGAAAGCGATAGTTGTAACAAAAGTATTAGAGATCATTGAAGAAGCGTACGATGAAGGCATTTACGTATTGATTACAGATGGCTATCGTTCATATGCGGAACAAGATGCCTTATATGCACAGGGCAGAACAAAGCCTGGTAAAATCGTTACGAATGCAAAAGGTGGACAATCTAATCATAATTTTGGTATTGCGGTAGACTTTTGTTTAACTAACAAAGAAGGTACAGATGCATACTGGACGGTAAATAAAGACTGGAAACGTGTTGCAGCTATCGCAAAATCAAAAGGATTCGAATGGGGTGGAGACTGGACTAGCTTTAAAGATAATCCACATCTCGAATATACTGGTGAAATTACTGTAACACCTGAAAAACCAAAAGTAGGTTCAGTTATTGTTAATACTCCATCTAAACCATCTAAAAAGGACATGATTAAGAAATTCCAAAAGTTCGAGAATGGATATACGGTTAAAGCTAAGTTCTCAAAACTAGATGAGAATGGTATATTCGGTAAGAAGACGAAAGAAGCAGCAATAAGAATCTATCAATATTTTTCCGACATATCTATCGATGGGATATTTGGTCCTAAATCTAAAGCGGCTGCTCCTGTCGTAGTATACGGAACGACTTGGAGTAAATGGACAAGGTTAATTCAAGGTATGTTGTATGCAAAGGGATATGATCCAAATGGTATCGATGGCATATTCGGAAAAGGAATGCTTGCTGCAGTTAAACAGTTCCAGAAAGACAAAGGACTTGTAGTTGATGGTGAAGTAGGTCCAGCTACTTTTGCTAAGTTGTTTGCATAAAAAAGAGAACCCATTAAACAAAAATGTTTATGGGTTCTCTTTTAGTTATGGCAAGATTCCTCAATTAACTTGTGAGGGATTTTGTCATCTTTTCCAATTCCTTCACGATAAATTATATCCCAAGGACCGGATGGTTCATGAGTAATTTCTACTAATTCAAATGCATCCAAATCTCCGAACTTTGAAATTGTTTCATCTAAAGTCTCTATTACTTCTTGATGTTGTGGGGTCTTCATAAACCTTGAAAAAACAGAAAGTTTAAAGGCTGTTTCTTTGTCAATTGTCTGAGAATCATCTTCTCTGTCAATTTGTTGTTTACCGTATACTTTATATTTATCGTAGACTTCTCTAATAACAGGTCCGTATGGCCAAGCAAGAAAATCTTCCTCAAAAGGTTTTCTCCCATGTTTTTTTACGAAGTTGCAATAAAATAAATATAATAGTTTTTGTAATTTTAGATGTGTAATCTTTAATTTGGTAGTCATAAGATTAGCTACATCTAAAGCTGTTATTTTAGAGTCGTCTGAAATATAGTGCTTAAAAGTTTCAATATCTTCAAAAGGAGTAACATCTATAAAAAACTTATCATATTTAATCACTGAATCCCATGAATGTTCAGCTGTTTGTAAATGGTGAAAACCAAAAGATAAATGTTTAAAGTCTACTTTTAGCTGTTCCATTAATCCAATTACTTCAAAAATTCCACTTACAGATAAATCACTCTTATGAAAAGCCATTCGTCTACCGCTTTTATAATCACTATATAATATTATAAAATGTTCAATCATTATTATTCACCTCTTTTTCTTATTAACCTTTTTTATAAATTTCAGGCCAGGAGGTATACTCCTTTTTATAAATTTCATGGGAGGCTAAATTAGTTTGTTCGTTTTTAGTATCCCATATTTGCAATTCGACTGGAAAGTATTTTGCATCTTTACCCATGAAATATATATGGTATGCTTCATAATCTCCGTTTATTCTTCTTTTATGTTGGAATCTAAAACCATCTGTTTTTAATGAATTTAATATTTCGATAATATATGTAATATTTTCTCCAAAGTTAGGATCAATTATTCTAAATCCTAGTAAATCATTTAAAACTTTGTTAATGGAAAAAGCACCGTTTTGCTCTTTTCTTTTTTTATGTAATTTATTGATAATTGATTCCTCGTTTTTAATTCTCCCCTTTATATAAGGAGTTAAACTTTGATTTAGTCCATTAATTATATCGGCATATAAAGTAATAAGTTCATTTTTATAGCTAATAATATAATCATAAAATTCACTTTGAAGCTGAATGTTACCTTCATTTGACATAATTGTTCTAACTTCGGTTTTCTTTAAATTATATAGCGATATCCCAGACTGTTTTGAAAGCCATTTTCCATTATGCGAAGTGTGTTTTTCGTATATTGTTTTAATAATATCTAGATATTGTTCACTAGAATAACTAATAATTGGAGAAATATTTGTTGATTGCATAATAATAAATACCCCGTTATTTTTTTCCATGCTTAGTTTACTAAATTATACCACTTTTTTTTAATAATTTCTTTGAGAGAATTTGTAGAATTTTGTCGAAATATAACATGTTAAGTATTTTTTTATTAGAACTTGGAATGAAAGACCTATTTTATTTTGTCTAATTCGTGAACTAAAAGGAATATCTACCTATTATAAAGAAACCTCCTATAGAAAGGAGGGATAAAATGACCGACTATGATTTATTGCTTCAACTGAAAGAACAGTACGAATCCGCGAAAGACTCCACAGATTTAAAACATCTAATCGAAACCTTTTTAAATAACTTTCCTGCAGATCAATCCGAATGACGATGAAAAAAATAATGATTAAGTAGCTTTTCTGTATTGTTTCTTAAATTGTAATTGAAATAACGATGTACTTCATGATATCCGTTGATATAAAAATTGTATTCCGTAAATGCTTCGTCACTTTCACCTTTGACTAGTTTCCACTTATTCTTATACATTGTCGTTTTGTTTTCTCGCATGTCCTTTTGAACTTTCTTCATCGTGTGTTCGATTAAGTTTAAGTAGACTTGCTTAAGTTTAAACGGTGCAGCATCAGCTACTTTCAAATCACGATCAAGTACAGTAAGAAGCATCGGTAAATATATAGCATTTTCAAAAATGTCTCTTTCTTCTTCAGATAATCTACTCATTATTTCTACTCCATTTATGCTCTTTCTACATCAACTAATTTTCTAAATGATACGTAGTGAATTTGATCTTTTTCGTCTTGGATACGCAGCTGGTTGTTTAAATAATCTATGTAAACAGTACGGCCATATAAAGTATTTATGTATCCATCTTTATACAAGCTGAATTTAAGCAACTGATTATATTCCATTGCTTCATGGATCAATATATCTATATCATTCAACTTATCTTCATCTAGCACAGGCTGCTCAATCTTATTTTGGTTCTCAATAACTTCTTTTACTCCTGCAACATGTTCAGGCAGCATCATAGCTACCCATTTTTTCGTACCCCGATCTTTTAACATATCCCCAACTCCTTTTCGATAGGATAATTATATAAGAACAATTGTTCGATTTCAATATTGTTTTCGAACGAATGTTCGTATATAATGATTAAAAAAAGGAGGTCTAACTGATGAAAGGTTTACTTAAAAGAGCTGCAGAAAGTAAAGAGGTTTTAGAAATGATTTATCAAAACAATAAAGGGGAATTCAGCCAACGTAGGATTCAGGTTATTAAAATGAGTGAAGAGTCCTTTAGTGCTTATTGCTTTACTCGTATGCAGCAACGAACTTTTAAGATAAGTAATGTTTTATCAGTTGGACCAGTTCGGAAAGTAAGGAGAGGTGCATAATTATGATGTTAGCAAAACCAAAAAGAGTTAAAAAACCAGCAAGGCCCATTAGAGATAAGTTCGAGTTAGAGGAACTTGCCAATACTTTAATAGAGGCATTAGAGGATAAGGTTGAACTTAGATTAACTGTGTGGAAGAGAGAAGATCCAGTCCGAGGGAAGGTAGTTAAGATGGACGGAAATACTAAACTCATTCATATAGAAAGATTCACTGAAATAATTAAAGTTCCATTTATAGATATTTTGCAGGTTAAGAGAGCGTAAGTAAAAGCCCTTCTCAAAAGAGTTGGGCCTTATTATTTTTCATTAGTTTTCATCATAATAAATGGCACTAACTTTAGCATGATCTACTTTATCTATTTCAGAAGAAGGAAAACTTGGGACACTGAATTCAACACCAGTTTTGTTATTAGCTGAAACTTTGATTTCATTATCAGATCCTAAAAGCACTGCACCCACAAATTTATTATCCTTATCAAATAGACCTGCACCAGCTTCTACTACTGGATTATTTATTTCCGTGTCATTGAGTATGAATCCAGTAACAGATAGCATCCCTCCCCATTCATCCTTTTTTATTACATTTAATTTATCAGATTTTAAGGAGTTTACACCTATCTCCATTTTCATTGGTGCAACGTTAATTTCAACGTCCTTCAAATTATCAAACTGTTCGTCTATATCCTCATTTATTGCTAAATAGGCTGTTTCACCAGGTCCGATAGATGAAGGAGCTATATTCGCATAAAATCCATTAGCTTTTGTGGTGCCAATGACTCCACCATCTTTATCAATATAAGTTAATTGTGTATCAGCTACATTTACTGGAACATTACCTGTATTTTCAATTGTTGCATATGTGACTATTTGCGGAACGTTACCAACAGATTCGTTATTCCATTTATAAAACACTTTGTTTGTTACTTCTGTTTTAACTTCTTCCTTTTTCTGTTCAGTGTCTTCTTGATTAACTGCTTGATTGGTGTTTTTCGTTGCTTCTTCTTGATTTCCACAACCTACGATTAAAGATAGTGTTAACGCAGAAATAAAAATTAAAATTTTTTTCATTGAATTTCCCCCCCTGATACTTGTCTTCTAAGCAACAATATTTTACAGTTTAAGAGGAAATATTACTAGATTTTCGACAAAAGTAGACAAAAAGATACACGGACTTAGGACTTAAATATAGCTGTATAGTTTACATCAAGGAACTTAGCCACAAAAAAACGCAATGGGAGTTTATGTATTGATTCAGATATCTCCATTGATATTAAATGTCTTGAAACAAATCGGAGGGGCTATATAATTGCTTGAAGAAGAATAGGGATGATGTGTAAATAATTAGTTATATTTACGTAACGCTACCAACTGGGTCTGGCAAGACAACAACACTCTACTCTCTCCTAAATGAAAATGCACATCTTTATCAGCGAAATGTGATTAGCTTAGAAGATCCCATTGAAAAAACGCAGGAAAACGTTTTGCAAATTCAAGTCAATGAGAAAGCTGGTATTACGTATTCCACTGGCTTAAAAGCAATTCTTCGCCATGATCCAGATATTATTATGGTTGGAGAAATCCGCGACAAAGAAACTGCTCATATTGCGATAAGGGCGAGCTTAACAGGTCATTTAGTATTGAGCACAATGCATACGAGAGATGCGAAAGGTGCGATTCATCGACTGTTAGAGTTTGGTATTAAAGAGACTGAGATTGAACAAACCTTAATCGCTATTACTGCTCAAAGACTAGTTGAAATGGTATGTCCTTTTTGTGATAAAGATTGTTCCCCTAACTGTTACCGTTTAGATAACCACTTAAAAAGATCAACTGTGTTTGAAATGATTACAGGCAGGATGATTTCTGATATTCTCTATAACCGAACAGAAACTAAGAGAGCTAACTATAAATCACTAGGAGATATTATTTGTAAAGGGATTGCCTTAGGCTATATAAAGAAAGGAGAATATGAACGGTGGATTTATGATGAAAAATAATCATGCATGGTCTAATATAGAACAAGCGAAATTTTTAAAGTGTATTGGTGAGCTGCTGGATAGAGGCTATTCGATGGCAGAGGCAGTCCAGTCTTCTCGTTACTATATGCCCGATCGTCGAATGGAAGATATTAATGCATGTTACGGTTCTTTAAAAGGAGGAGAGTCGTTTTTTGAGAACCTAGTAAGATTCAATTTTGATTATCAAGTGATAAGTTTTGTTTACTTTGCTGAAAAGCATGGCGGATTTGCTAGTGCTTTTCAAGATGCAAGTAGAATGATTCAGAATAAGCAAGATACGATAAGAAAATTAAGAAAAATCCTTACCTATCCTCTTTTTCTTTTGTGTTTTACCTTCGTTTTATTTTTCTTTGTTCAAAGTATCCTCATCCCGAAGTTTAATTCTATCTTTTTAACGATGAATATTAACAAGAATTTCTTTCTCCTATTTCTCCAATTTATTGGTCACATTATTCCATTTCTTCTTGTTTTCTTATCCCTATGTTTTATTTCCGCGCTTCTCTACTATTATTTTTCTTTTCGAAAATTAGATGTTATCAAGCAAATAAATGCACTAGCGAGTATTCCGATGATTGGGATATTTGTTAGACGTTATTTTTCCTATCTACTATCCGTGCAGTTAAGTTATTTATTATCAAGTGGTTTTTCGATTTATGAGTGTATGCAATTTTTTCTTGAAAACAAGGAGCAAAAACTATATTCCCAAATAGGCGAAATCACTATTTCACAGTTAAAAAAAGGAGTGCGACTTGAACAAGCTTTTGCTTCCTTTGATTTTTTGGAAAAAGAGCTATTACAAATTATTCAGCACGGCCAGGAAAATGGAAAGCTTGATCAGGAATTCTATTATTTCGGAAACTATTGCTTAATACAAATAGAAGAAAATTTACAAAAAACATTAAAAGTCCTTCAACCTACATTGTATACAGCTGTTGGAATTCTAATAATTTCTATTTATTTATCTGTGTTAATGCCAATGTTTCAATTACTGGACGGCTTTTGAAAGGAGAAAAAAATGAAGAATGAGCGAGGATTTACCCTAATTGAAATGATGATTGTTTTGGTAGTTATTTCCATATTATTGATTATCACCATTCCCAATATAACCAAGCATAATTCCAAAATCAATAATACTGGGTGTGAAGCATTAACAAAGATGGTACAAGCAGAGGTTCAATCTTACTATATAGAGCATAAAGCGTATCCAGAGAATCTTGCTAAACTGGAAGAAGAAAATTATATAACAGCAGACCAAAAAAAATGTCCCAATGGCAAGGCGTTAATTATTAAAAATGGAGTAATTACTACCTCGGGATCAGACAGTCCATGATAAATAATCAAAGAGGTTTTACGTTAATGGAAATGTTTGTTGCCATGTCTTTACTAGTTGTTCTTTCCTCTCTATCCATATTCCTTGTTACTTCCCAACAAACTTCTCTTAATGAAACTCACTTCTTAACCCAATTGGAAGGTGATCTTTATTATGCTCAAGCGTATGCGCTAGAAAATCAAATGCCCATTCAAGTGAGGATATATCCAACTTTACATTATTACTACATGCGTGCTGATGCTAATACTGGGAATATTGTGGAACGTTATTATGCAGATGATATTATTTTTTCTACTAACGCGACACTTTCCTTTAACATTAATTCAAATGGTAATTTTTCGAAATTTGGCACTTATGAATTTAGAATTGGTAAACAACCCTATAAATTAACCGTTTTAATAGGGAAAGGACGATTTTATGCGACTAAATTGTAAAGGCTTTATGCTGCCGGATTATTTATTGTCCTTTACGATATGGTTGTTGATAGCGCTAACATGGATGCCGGTTTATGTCCATGTGCTAAAACAGCTAGAAGATTCCGAGCATAGTAAGCTAGTAAATGAATTATTTTATAACCATTTAATAGAGCTTAAATTAGGGGAAGTGGAAAGAGGAAATACGACTATTGAAAACGAAGGTACGAGCTACTCGATTGTCTGGGAAAAAGATAGTATTGTCTGTTTGCAATATAAAAATGTATTTCAAAAAAACAAAAAAATCTGTGAAGTGTGGAAAGAATGATTAAACGAATACTTCTTAATAATAAGGGCTATGTTTTGGCAGAAATGCTTCTTTCTTTTTTTATTTTCACGATTATACTTACTCTCCTGTTAACTCCTTTGCGACTTATGCTTGACAAGCACTTTTCGGAAAAAGAATTACAAGAAATGGAGTGGGAAGTGTTCATTCTTGAATTAAAAAAAGAAACAAAAATGTCACAAGGGATTTCTGTTTCAAACAATAAATTGGTGCTCTATGTGGATGGAAGGGTTGTTACTTATGAAAAATATGGCAGCAGCATTAGAAGGCGAGTAGATTCAACAGGGCATGAGGTAGCATTACAAGCTATTAACAAAGTAGAGTTTATTATGCAGAAGAACGGATTTCGAGTTAAGGTAGTAGACCGATTTGGTAGGGAAAAAGAGTCTAGTATAAGATCTTATCTTACATTTTTGGAGTGATCGGAATTGATCAAGAACAATAAAGGATTTATTTACCCATTATCTTTATGTGTATATATTCTTTTTATCCATTTTTTATTTATACTGTATGGAATTTATGTGAATAAGAAGGGGATAGATGCAGGAGTGAAAAATAGCAATATTCAAGAATATTATTTTCTATCTTCCTTAAAAGAAATTGAGCACGAACTCTCTACAAATGAACATCCTGACCTTTCAGGTACAAAGAATTTTTCACATGGTAATGTCTTTTATACAATGGAAAAAAATTCACGTACGACTGTTAAAATCGATTATCAATTAAAGATGCAAGGGGCGATAAAGCCGATTTATGCGATAAGTTACTTTGATATAGAGCAGAATAAAATGACGAAATGGGTTGAATGAATAAAAAACAAATGATAGGGCTATCCTAGTACAAATGCTAGAGTAGGTGATTAGATGAATACCAATGATTATGTGAAGTATTTAACCCAAACATTTGTCCAGTACATGGATCAGCCCAAAGAAGAAAGAAAAAAGTTAAAAGCGGAAAGAAAAGGACTGAAAGAACCTTTCATGTTGAGGTGGTTTGGGATTTTACCTTATTTAATTTTATTCAGTTTTAAGCGTAGAAAACTAAAAAAATAGTTTGGGAAAGGAGTAGATACTGCCTTTGACAGTAATTTACTCCTTTTTTAACTAAAGATGATCTTTACGAAACAGCTTCTGAAGCTAAATAAAAAAGTCCGCCATTAACAATCGAAATATTAATCTTTGGTTCGTACTGCTCCTGTAGAGCTAATCTTTCCGTCTCCAAGGTTTCTTGTCCTTCCTCCATGCCTTCCATATCTTCATAAAAATGCTCTAGCAAGTCTAAATCCTTTTTCCACCTTTTTTTTGCTTCATCTGCCCATGTATGATCTTCTGCTAATAAAGATTGCTTTATCATATTCTCAATTCTTGTTATCCCACTTATTGGCATGATTAAGGGAGAAAGTGTGAACGCATAATCAGGAATTTTGGCAGAAAGGTTCATTTTCTCTACTTTTGCTTGGAAATCTGTTGCGATTTGACCATTGATAAGCTGCAGTCCAATCGATTGAAATACATCTCGTTTTCTGTCACATTGATACGAAATTTTCACATTAAGTGCAAGCCATGGTTGTAAAGCGGTTTGCTGCTTTCCGTGTGTTATCTTATTTTCATATAAACGAATATACTTCGATAAGTTTTTTGCAGAAGCAAAAAGTTGATGAAGACGGGGAGACCCAAAGTGAATCAGTTCACCCTTCAAATCCTCTGGTGCCAGCTTTGGATCAGTAATGAGGGTAAGACTGGCAGGATTCGGAACACCACCAGTCTTTTCAAGATAATGCCAATAAAACGGTCGATTCATTAACTCCTTGTCCATTTCAATTGTTAATTGGACAAGGAGATAACCAGGTTTATTCTCCACTATCTCACAATCATTTGCGACAAAAAATCGTTCAAGAAATTGATGAATTTCCTGCTGCTTCATACGGCTGATCCTCCTTCATACTTTGTGCGAATTCAATCATGCTTGTTAAATTATCCATTTTGATTTTCATTTCTCCTTCAGATTTAGAGTGGGAGAAAATATCAATCATATAATCATCCATATTGCCAAAATCCAATTTCGTCAAAATATCATCTAGCTCGCCAATAACTTTTTCAAAAAGATGGATTTTTTCATAAAGTAATTTTAAAATATGATCTTCCACTGTGTCTTTTACGGCAAAATTATAAATCTTCACATCTTCTTTTTGACCAAGTCGATGAATCCGGCCAATTCTTTGCTCCAATCTCATTGGATTCCATGGTAAATCAAAGTTTATAATATGATGACAAAATTGGAGGTTGATACCTTCACCGCCGGCCTCTGTGGCAATTAATACTTGTGCATGATTCTGGAAGAGATCTCGCATCCAATCCTTTTTGCCTCGTTTAAAGCCGCCGCGAAATGGAACAGATGTAATACCGTGCTGCTTCAAAAACCATTGTAAATAAAGTTGCGTAGCCCTATATTCGGTAAAGATGATTACTTTATCATTTATCTTCTTAATAAGCTCTAGTGCCTTGTTTGCCTTTGAGTTTTGCTGAACTGCTTCGACTTTTTTTATTAGTTCTTGTATTCTTTGTTGGAATTGTGGTGTTGGATTTTCCACTTTTCTCACCATGTTTTGCAGTGTATAATATACTGCTTCCCTGCTGGAGCATGCCTCTCTTTGTAATGTAATCATCGAAAAAGGACTGCGGGAATTTTCGATGTTGCTAGAAAGATTGGTTTCTGTTTTTAAATCTACCAGTCCTTCATACAATGCTCTTTCTTCTTTCGTAAATTCAATAGGAACGGCTTCAACAATTCTTTTGGTCCATTCAATCCCTGTATCATGGCGTCTGTTTCTGATCATGACTTTATTGACCAATGCTTTTAGATTTTCATCGTCATCAATGGAGCGAGCATCTTTTTTATATTTTTCATAGAAAGATGATTCACTTCCTAGATGACCTGGTTTTAATAAAGATACTAAATTAAAAATTTCGCTAATTCTATTTTGGATAGGGGTAGCTGTTAATAGCAAACAAAATTTCTTTTTTAAATTTTGGACAAACTCATAGTTTTTTGTTTTATTGTTTTTGAGTTTATGGGCCTCGTCAATAATCACCAAATCAT
Source organism: Niallia sp. M35 (assembly GCF_050971705.1). NCBI lineage: Bacteria > Bacillati > Bacillota > Bacilli > Caryophanales > Bacillaceae > Niallia > Niallia sp. M35. The sequence continues at coordinate 144,983 of NZ_JBPCEP010000014.1, read as the reverse complement.
AGTCCAGATTGTTTATAATATCACGATGAGGCTGTCTTTTTGCTGTATCAATAGAAGACACGACAATGTCGCATTGCTCCCAAACATAGCTTTTGCGCTGAACCATTGCAGGAATATAAAATTTGCTATTTAACTCATACGCCCATTGTGTGACTAGAGAGGCAGGAACTAAAATAAGCACTTTTTTTACTAAACCACGAATCATGTATTCTTTTAGTATCAATCCTGCTTCAATCGTTTTTCCAAGACCTACTTCATCTGCCAAAATAGCTTTTCCATTCATATCTTCTATTACTTTTTTCGCAACCTCCAGCTGGTGAGGTAATGGAGAAAGGTCTGATAGGTATTTAGGGGCTTGGAGACCTTCGAATTCTGGTATGATATTATGTTGTTCCACTTCTACTGCTAGCTTATATAGTTCCCAATTGGCCCATGGGCCATCATCTGAAATTCGCTTTAATAGCTGATTATTCCACGAATCATCAAAATTGATTTGGAGCGTCATCTTTATTCATCCTTTCTAATGTTTCCTTTGGTAAAGCTAAAATATTATGTATATAAGAATTAAAAAAAGAGAGCTAGTAAACATAAAAACTTATTGCCACCTTTTCATTCGGATGTTAGGATAAAAGGGTAAAAAAGTTTTTAATTTTGTCACAATTTATTTATATTGGGACAAAACATGAACATTAAATGAAAAATGATCAAATATTAATCGTATTTTGCTAAGTACATAAACAAACATTATTTCTGGTAGTATTTAGTATGACCAATGGAGAAAATTTTATGAATCGCGGATGAGAAATAGGGGAGAGACTACGTTCGTAGCGCCGAAGGAGCAAGCAATATTATTTGTGAATCTCTCAGGCAAAAGAACTCTATTTGGACGCAGCTCTGGAGAGTGCTTACAAGTACATGTGTAAGCCACCAAAGGGGACAGCCGACATTATATCGGTAAACTTTCAGGTGCAAGGACAGAGCCCTTACTTTTTTTAAAAGGGGGGTTTCTGTCTTTTTTTGTTGCCATTTTATGATATGCAATAAATGAGAATGTCTAATACATAGGGGAATGGAGTGTTGTTCATTGACTTTATTAAAGCAAACACCGTTATACGAGGTGTATAAACAGTATGGCGGAAAGACAATCGATTTCGGAGGCTGGGATTTACCTGTACAATTTTCTGGCATAAAACAGGAGCATGAGGCTGTTCGTACAAAAGCAGGCTTATTTGATGTTTCTCATATGGGGGAAATCGAGGTTAAAGGGAACGATAGTTTAGCTTTTCTGCAAAAAATGCTTACGAATGATATTGAAAAAATCAAAAATGGTGCTGCTCAATATTCAGCAATGTGCTATGAAAATGGTGGCACTGTGGATGATTTATTAACATATAAGCTAGCGGATAACCACTATTTATTAGTTGTAAATGCATCCAATATTGAAAAGGATTTCGAATGGTTACAAAAGCATGCAAGTGGGGATGTAATCTTAAGTAATTTATCAGAAGATTTTGCTCAATTAGCACTGCAAGGTCCATTAGCAGAAGAGGTTCTAAGGAAAATAAACCCTTCTATTGATTATGCTTCTATTAAATATTTTCACTTTCAGAACAAGGTGAATATAGCAGGTAAAGAAGTTCTTTTATCCCGTACTGGCTACACAGGTGAAGATGGATTTGAAATTTATTGTCAAAGTGAAGATGCTATTGACTTATGGAGAGAAATTTTGACAACAGGAGAGCCGCTAGGTGTACTTCCTTGTGGGTTAGGTGCAAGGGATACGTTGCGCTTTGAAGCAACACTCGCCTTATATGGGCAAGAATTATCAGCAGATATCTCTCCTTTAGAAGCTGGAATTGGCTTTGCTGTTAAAGTAAATAAAGAAGCAGATTTTATTGGAAAAGCAGCTTTAACGAAGCAAAAAGAAGAAGGACTGATTAGAAAATTAGCCGGTATCGAAATGGTAGATAGAGGAATACCGAGACATGGCTATAAAGTATATGCAAATGGATTATGTATTGGGGAAGTAACTACTGGTACACAATCACCAACCTTAAAGAAAAACATTGGTCTTGCATTAATTCAAAGTGATTATACAGCAATAGATACAGAAGTAGAAGTAGAAATTAGAGGAAAGTATTTAAAGGCAAAAGTAACCCAAATTCCTTTTTATAAACGAAAGTAATTTTTAGGCTTTTTTCTACAAATAAATCAAATGGGCTAATGACTGGGGGAAAAACGAATGAAGCATCGTTATTTACCGATGACGGAACAGGATCAAAAGGAAATGCTAGCGGCAATAGGAGTAAGTTCAGTAGAAGATTTATTTTCAGATATACCAGAAAAAGTGCGTTTTCAAGGAAACTATTCGATTAAACGCGCAAAAAGTGAATCAGCTTTATTGAAAGAATTAACAAAACTTGCCCAAAAGAATGCTGATGCAAAAGCGAATGTTTCTTTTTTAGGTGCAGGAGTTTATGATCACTATTCGCCTGTTATTGTCGATCATGTTTTATCACGATCTGAATTTTATACAGCCTATACTCCATATCAACCAGAAATTTCTCAAGGGGAATTACAGGCTATTTTCGAATTTCAGACAATGATATGTGAACTGACGGGAATGGACGTAGCAAACTCTTCTATGTACGATGGGGCAACGGCATTAGCAGAAGCAGGAATGTTAAGTGCCGGTACGACGAAACGGAAGAAAATTCTTCTCTCAAGTGCTGTCCACCCTGAAGCAAAAGAAGTAGTGAAAACCTATGCAAAGGGACAGTATATTGAAGTTCAAGAAATTCCTCATAAAGACGGGATAACAGATATAGAGGCATTAGAGGATATGGTAGATGATACAGTTGCAGCTGTTATGATTCAATATCCGAACTTTTTTGGAAGAGTTGAGCCGCTTAAGGACTTAGAAGCAATTATTCATGCCCATAAATCATTATTTGTTGTATCTAGTAATCCATTAGCTTTAGGGGCGTTGACACCACCAGGAAATTTTCAGGCAGATATTGTCGTGGGGGATGCGCAACCTTTTGGAATTCCAATGGGCTTTGGAGGTCCGCACTGTGGTTATTTTGCGGTAACGTCAAAATTAATGCGTAAAGTGCCTGGGCGTTTAGTGGGGCAAACTGTAGATGACAATGGCCAAAGAGGTTTTGTGTTAACTCTGCAGGCGCGAGAACAACATATTCGCCGTGATAAGGCAACTTCTAATATATGCTCGAACCAAGCACTTAATGCATTAGCTGCTTCCGTTGCTATGACCGCACTTGGAAAACATGGCGTGAAGGAAATGGCGATTGCTAATATCCAGAAAGCCCATTATGCTAAAACCAAATTAAAAGAAGCAGGATTTGAAATAGTGTATGAGGGACCATCCTTTAATGAGTTTATTATTAAATGTAATTCCTCTATTTCGGCAGTAAACCGAGCGTTATTAGAAAAAGGTATGATTGGTGGCTATGATTTAGGAAGAGACTTCAAACAATTAGAAAATCATATGCTCATTGCCGTAACCGAATTGCGTACAAAAGAAGAAATAGATGAATTCGTTGCAGAAATGGAGGATTATCATGTCTAATAAAAATCAACCTCTTATCTTTGAAAGCAGTACACCAGGCAGAATTGGCTATAGTTTGCCAGAAATGGATATTCCAGCAGCAGATCTTACGGAATTGCTGCCGAATGATTATATAAGAGAAGAAAATCCAGAACTACCAGAGGTCTCTGAATTAGATATTATGCGTCATTATACTGCATTATCCAAACGAAATCATGGCTTGGATTCTGGTTTTTACCCATTAGGTTCTTGTACGATGAAATATAATCCAAAAATAAATGAAAATGTGGCAAGATTTAATGGGTTTGCCCATATTCATCCGCTCCAAGAAGTGTCAGCTGTACAAGGGGCTCTTGAGTTAATGTATGATTTACAACAGCATCTCGTCGAAATCACAGGGATGGATGAAGTAACCTTGCAGCCGGCTGCAGGTGCACATGGCGAATGGACGGGTTTAATGCTGATTAGAGCATACCATGAAGCCAATGGAGATATGCATCGTACAAAGGTAATTGTTCCCGATTCTGCGCATGGAACCAATCCTGCTTCGGCAACTGTTGCTGGCTTAGAAACAATAACGGTTAAATCTAACGAACATGGACTTGTTGATCTAGAGGATTTAAAACGAGTAGTAGGAGAAGATACTGCAGCATTAATGTTAACAAATCCTAATACTTTAGGTCTATTTGAAGAAAATATTCTAGAAATGGCGGAAATAGTCCATAATGCCGGTGGGAAATTATATTATGATGGCGCTAATTTAAACGCTGTTCTTTCTAAAGCCAGACCTGGAGATATGGGCTTTGATGTTGTTCATTTAAATTTGCATAAGACATTTACAGGACCACATGGCGGCGGTGGACCGGGTTCAGGACCGGTAGGAGTGAAAGCTGATTTAATTCCATTCTTGCCAAAGCCAGTATTGACTAAAGTAGGGGAAGAATTTGTATTAGATTACAATAGACCTCAATCGATCGGCAGAGTTAAGCCATTCTATGGTAATTTTGGGATTAATGTCCGTGCTTACACTTATATCCGTTCTATGGGACCAGATGGCTTAAAAGCGGTCACAGAAAATGCTGTATTAAATGCAAACTACATGATGCGTCGTTTGGCTGAATATTACGATTTACCATTTGATCGTCATTGTAAACATGAATTTGTATTAAGCGGAAGACGACAAAAGAAGCTAGGTGTCAGAACACTTGATATAGCCAAAAGGCTTCTGGATTTTGGCTATCATCCACCTACTATCTATTTTCCGCTTAATGTAGAGGAGTGTATAATGATTGAGCCGACTGAGACCGAGTCAAAAGAGACATTAGACAGCTTTATCGATGCAATGATCCAAATTGCAAAAGAGGCAGAAGAAACACCGGAAATCGTTCAGGAGGCTCCACATACAACGGTGATCGGTCGCTTGGACGAAACATTAGCAGCGAGAAAACCTGTTTTACGCTATACAAAGTAATTCGTCTGGGTGCTATGATTTAAGTAATAAAAAAGCTGATGTCCAAGTAAATTGGCATCAGCTTTCTTCTATATAATAATTTCAATAAGAGCATTATTATTTTTTTGCTTTAATTTTCCCTGTCCACTTTTTAAATCCGCCTTCTAATTGGGTTAAATCCTTGTACCCTTTACGATATAGAAATTGAGCAGCTCTGCCGCTTCTCATCCCATTTTGACAGTATAGATATACTGGTTTATCAGGACGGATTTCACTTTTTCTCATCTTTAGCTGTGATAGTGGAATATTTCTTGCGCCAAGTACATGTCCTGCCTCATATTCGTTCGGTTCACGTACATCAATTAATTGTGCTTTTCTGTAGCCTTGACGAAATTCATCTTGGTTAACAGTTTTAACAATTCGGCGTTGATACAGCCACATCACTAATGAATATACAAGGAATGCGACTAAAATGATGAGAAGAGTATAAATCATTGTCAATTCTCATTTCTCCTTTCAATTACTTGCACTATCTCTATTATATCTATCAACTGGTATAGTAGTAAAGTAAATACTTACATGAACCTTCTAAAGTTTGAAGAATAGCATGTTTTTCATGCAAGTTACTTTTAAATAATCTGATATTTTGATATCCTTAGTAAGGATTTAGGAATACATCATACATAGAAAAAGAGGGTTCATCATGGTAAAAGAAACATGGAGATTTATTGATTCAGGCAATCATTCTCCTTCTTTTAATATGGCATTAGACGAAGCTTTATTAGAATGGCATTCTAAAGGAGTTTTTCCGCCGGTTATCCGTTTTTATGGCTGGAATCCTGCTACTTTATCTATTGGATATTTTCAGAAGGTAGAGAAAGAAATTGATTTAGACGCAGTGAAAGAATTGGGACTTGGATTTGTTAGAAGACCGACAGGCGGAAGAGGTGTACTGCATGAACACGAATTAACATATAGTGTTATTGTTTCAGAAGAGCATCCTAATATGCCTAAAACAGTTACAGAAGCATATCGTGTAATTTCGGAAGGCATTTTAAAAGGTTTTCATTTTTTAGATTTGGATGCCTATTTTGCAGTGCCGAAAACAGAAGAGCAGCGAAATAATTTAAAAAGCCCAAGGTCCGCAGTATGCTTTGATGCTCCTAGCTGGTATGAATTAGTTGTGGAAGGCAGAAAAGTTGCTGGAAGTGCACAGACAAGACAGCAAGGTGTAATTTTGCAGCATGGTTCCATTTTACTTGATTTAGATGAGGATAAATTATTCCGTTTATTTAAGTATCCAAATGAGCGTGTTAAAGAGAGAATGCAAAAAGCATTTAAGAGCAAAGCAGTGGCAATTAATGAGTTAACCACAAGAAATATTACTATTGAAATGGCGAAAGAGGCCTTTAAAAAAGGGTTTGAAGAAGGGCTACAAATTCAATTAGAAAACTATCAACTATCAGATGAAGAAGTAGAATATGTTGAAAAAATTGCCAAAGAAAAATATGAAAACGATGAATGGAACTTTAGACGATAACATCCTTAAACACGAAATTCTTTTATTAATGGAATTTCGTGTTTTTTTGTGGACAATTGTTAATGTGAAAAACGAGTATTCGCTTATAAATGCAAAAAAATTTGAGCTATTTTATCAATCGATAAATCGCTCTATTCCAATGGCTTATGCTTTTTTGTATGTTGCAAGTGCAAAAAGAGTTGAAAATCCTTTTAAATAACCCGTTATCTTAATTTCTCTTTCCTTTTCTTTAGAATCTATTTATTTTATCATTTGACAAATAGGTTAACACTCTATCTATATACAATATATAGATGTTTTGCATTTGTTTATATACTATATATTGATTTCGCTGTTTTTGTGTGATAGATTTAGGTTATCACATTACTAGACACCTATTGATGGATTTATCCCACTCTTAAACTTCTATAAGGAGAAGGGTAGATATCAACTGTTTGGAAAGGTATGTATGGATCAATTAACCATGATTATGGATAGAAGTTTCTTAATTTAAGTTTAATAGAAATTTTTCATCAATTAGTTAGCATTTTTTTATGAGTGAAGGAGTTGTCTGCATGTCAGTATTGTTAAGCCAGGGTATTAAGTTAAATGTTGAGAAGCTGAATAAGGATATTGCTTTATTTCCGGAGGTCCATCCAATTACCCCAGATATGAAGCTAACATATAAAGGCGTTTCTCGACTGGTAATGCTTGATCGTTATACGTATAAAGATACAGAGAAAATTACATTAACTGCTGGTGATTTTGTAGTTTTAACTATTAAAGAGGATCCTAAGTTTCCCGCAAGAGGACTAGGATTTATTCAAGAAATTGATCATGTCTTAAACACGGCAACAGTGTTAGTAGAAGAAGATTATCGTGGTGTGCTGGAAGGAAAAGAAGCAGAAACAGGTGTTGTCATTCGTTCTTTAGAGGTTATTGAAAAACCACTGGAGCTATATTATGAGCAAATCGCTAAGCGTAATGCAACTGGTCTAGCGTCAGTAGAAAAGACGGAAGAGAAAAGAAAAGAATGGTTCGAAAAGTTTTACCATGAGCTTGTTAATTTGAACTTCATCCCGGCTGGTCGTGTGTTATATGGAGCAGGTGCAGGAACAGATGTTACATATTTTAATTGCTATGTAATGCCTTTTGTTCCAGATTCAAGAGAAGGTATTTCTGAGCATCGTAAGCAGGTTATGGAAATCATGAGTCGTGGAGGCGGTGTAGGAACAAATGGATCTACATTAAGACCGCGGAATACATTAGCCAAAGGAGTTAATGGAAAATCTTCAGGTTCTGTTTCTTGGTTGGATGATATTGCAAAATTAACCCATTTAGTAGAGCAAGGTGGATCTCGTCGTGGCGCTCAAATGATTATGCTAGCTGACTGGCATCCAGATATTATTGAATTCATTATTTCGAAAATGCAAAATCCCCGCATTTTACGGTTCTTGATCGATAATACACAAGATCAAACCATTAAAAAATATGCACAAGATAAATTAAAATTTACGCCATTAACGGAAAAAGAGCGTGCCATGTATCGAGGCATTCTAAATTATAAGAATATCCCTGGCCAAGGTGGTTTTAACGAGGAAATTTTCAGGGATGCAGAAGAAAAGCTTTCAATCGGCGGGACATATTCCGTTCATCAGACAGAATTTTTAACTGGCGCAAATATTTCTGTCTGCTTAACAAATGAATTTATGGAAGCGGTGGAAAAGGATGAAGAATATGCACTTCGTTTCCCAGATGTAGAAAGTTACGATGAGGAGCAAATGCAACATTATAATGAAGAATGGCATAAAGTTGGTGATGTAAGAGAGTGGGAGGCAAAGGGAAATAGAGTTCGTATTTATCGTAAAATGAAGGCAAAGGAATTATGGAATCTAATTAATATCTGTGCAACTTATTCTGCAGAGCCCGGTATCTTCTATATTGATAATGCGAATGAAATGACAAACGCAACTAGCTACGGTCAAAAAGTTGTCGCGACAAACCCATGTGGTGAGCAGCCGCTGGCACCATATAGTGTATGTAACCTTGCTGCTGTTAATCTTGCAGAAATGGCAGATAAAGAAAACAAGACCGTTAATTTTGAGAAGCTTAAGAAAACAGTAGAAGTAGGCGTAAGATTGCAGGATAATGTTATTGATGCCACACCTTACTTCTTGGAAGAAAATAAAAACCAGGCTCTAGGAGAGCGCCGTGTTGGACTTGGAGTAATGGGCCTTCATGATTTACTCATATACTGTGAAACAGAATATGGCAGTGAAGAAGGAAATGTCTTAGTAGATAGAGTATTTGAAACGATTGCAACAACTGCATACAGAACATCGATTGACTTGGCAAAAGAAAAAGGCAGCTTCCCATTCTTACAAGCAGAAACAGAAGAGGAAGAAGCGGGATTACGCAATGCTTTTATTCATACTGGCTACATGAAAAAAATGCCTGAGGATATTAGAGACAATATTCTTCAATATGGTATCCGTAATTCCCATTTACTAACTGTTGCACCAACCGGAAGCACAGGTACAATGGTTGGGGTATCAACTGGTCTAGAGCCATACTTCTCCTTCTCTTACTTCCGAAGCGGGAGACTTGGAAAATTTATCGAAGTAAAAGCAGATATTGTTCAAGAATATTTAGATGCACATCCAGAGGCAGACTCAGATAATCTTCCCAATTGGTTCGTTGCTGCAATGGATCTGGCACCTGAGGCTCATGCTGATGTACAATGTATCATTCAGCGATGGATTGACAGCTCTATTAGTAAAACGGTAAATGCGCCAAAAGGATATAGTGTAGAGCAGGTTCAGAAAGTATATGAGAGATTATACCGTGGCGGTGCTAAGGGTGGTACGGTATATGTTGATGGTTCACGTGACAGTCAAGTGCTAACATTAAAGGCAGAAGAGAATACATTCGAAGATATACTACTACAAAAACAGGAAAAAACACATGTTGTTCTTGTTGATACAATAAATGAATTGCAATCAACAAACGTAACGATTGGGTCAGAGATAGGCGATACTTGTCCTGTATGCAGACAAGGCGTCGTCGAAGAAATTGGCGGCTGTAATACTTGTACGAATTGCAACACACAATTAAAATGTGGACTTTAATAAATTTTAGATATAGAAAAATGGCTGAATTGAAAACATTCTCCCAAAAAACCTCTTCTTAATATTAATGAAGAGGTTTTTTTATAGCTGAAAGTTGAGAATGAATTTATGTGATACTAAATAGGGACAGGAGAAGTTGCGTAAAAGTAGTATAACAGCTTATAGTAATGAATAGAACTCGGAGAGGATATATTGAAAAACGGTATTCCTCCTAACCATTTTTGAAGCTTGGAGTTGTGCTATTAAAGCGATGAAACTTCTTAAAGGAGTGAAACAGATGAAAACTATTTCGATTTTAATTGCAGATGATGAGGAAGAGATTGCTGATCTGGTTGCAATCCATCTAGAAAAAGAAGGTTACAATTGCGTGAAAGTGCTTAATGGCCAAGATGCAATATTAGCTATCCAGACTCGGTCCATTGATTTAGTGATTTTAGACATAATGATGCCGATAATGGATGGATATGACGTAACTCGCCTGATTCGGGAAAAATATAATATGCCTATCATTTTTTTGAGTGCAAAAACTTCTGATTTTGATAAAGTCCATGGATTAGTGATTGGAGCAGATGATTATATGACAAAGCCATTTACTCCCATTGAATTAGTGGCACGTGTAAATGCTCAGTTACGACGATTTATGAAGCTGAATAATCCAATCGCAAGCACTAATAAAACAATCTTGGAATTTGGTGAAATAGTCATTTCACTTGAGCAACGTACTGTGTTGCTTCAAGGAGAAACGATTGAACTGACACCGAAAGAGTTTGATATATTACATTTGTTAGCCAGTCATCCGAAAAAAGTTTATAGTGTTGAAAATATCTTTCAAAAAGTATGGGGGGATGCATATTTTGAAGGAGCTAATACGGTAATGGTGCATATACGTACATTGAGGAAGAAGCTTGGAGAAGATAAGCGGAAAAATAAGATTATCAAAACTGTATGGGGAGTGGGGTATGCTTTCAATGGCTAAATTTATGCGCAGTTTTCGTGCTAGAATAACTGCATTATTTGCTGCCAGTATGTTTCTGACAGGTATCATCACTTATTTCATTTATAAAGTGTTACAACTTTACTATCATACGATGGTTCAATATGGTGATTCACTAGTACTACTTCGTCAATTCATCAAAAGTATTGGAGATTTTGCCTTCTTCTTTATATTATTTTTCTGCCTGTCCTTATTGTTTTTTTATATACTCACAAAGCCTTATTCAAATTATTTCAAGGATATATCCAATGGAATTCATTATCTTTCTCATGGGAATTTTAAACATAAAGTAATAATCAACTCAAATGATGAATTTGGAGATATTGGACAAGCAATTAATCTGGCTAGCGAGAAATTAGAAGATGCCATACAAAGAGGCGACTTTTCAGAAAGTAGTAAGGAACAGTTAGTTGTAAATTTGGCTCATGATTTGCGTACTCCCTTAACTTCTATTTTAGGTTATTTAGACTTAATCCTGAAGGATGAGAAGTTGACTAAAGAACAACGGAGGCATTTTTTAACGATTGCTTATACTAAATCCCAGCGTTTGGAAAGATTGATTGATGAATTATTCGAAATTACTAGAATGAACTATGGGATGCTGCCAATTGATAAGAAGGAAATTAATATAAGTGATTTACTTCTTCAATTAAAAGAAGAATTATATCCTGTTTTCGAAAAAAATGATTTGATTGCCCGAATAAATATTCTCCCCCGTTTACTTATTTGGGGAGATGGAGAGTTATTAGCTCGTGTATTTGAAAATCTTTTAACTAATGCTATTCGATATGGATATGATGGCCGGTATGTGGACATTAATGGTTTTGTTGAAGAAAATGTAGTAGTTGTTCAGATTGTGAATTATGGAGATAGTATTCCGGCTGAAGAACACCCTTTTCTTTTTGATATGTTTTATACAGGTGATAAAGCACGAACTCAGCAAGAAAATAGCACAGGCCTTGGTTTATTCATTGCAAAGAATATTGTGGAGCAGCATAATGGCACGATAAAAGCTGAAAGTAATTTGATACGTACTGTGTTTGAAGTACGTTTACCGCAGGAAAATGCTCCAATTGAAATTTTATAAAGAATTTAAGAAAAATTTAAACTTTACCCTACTCTTTTTTTAAAAAGTTGCCCCTATTCTATTATTTATAAGAATAAGGAGGATTTTAAAATGAAGAAGTGGGGATGTTTATTGTTATTATTAATAGGTGTGTTTTTTTTCTTTGTCTATAAAGAATCTCCTCTTTCAGATAAAATAGTGATTCAAAAAAACAGTGGATATTTAGACAATCGTGCTAACGATGAGGGTTTACGAAAAATAAAGATTTCAAGAGAAATGGTCTTTCAAGGAAATTTGCTTCTGATTAATAAAGAATTTCCGGTTCATCAAGAGAGTATAAAGTCAGATGTTGTCGAGTTATTCAGACATAAAGAATGGACACAGGGATTTGTGCTGTTCGATAATAAAATTAAATTGTCTAAGGAGGTACTCCATGAATTCTCAGAGATGATAGCTGCCGCTAAAAAGGAAGGGGTTAATCATTTTCTAATCAGTAGTGGCTTTCGAGACTTTGAGGAACAAAATGTTCTGTATCATGATATGGGGGCAGACTATGCTTTGCCGGCAGGCTATAGCGAACATAATTTAGGTTTATCACTTGATGTAGGATCTACACAAATGAAGATGGAGGCAGCACCTGAAGGTAAATGGTTAGAGAATAACGCTTGGAGATATGGCTTTATATTACGTTATCCCAATGATAAAACAGAAGTTACTGGAATTCAATATGAACCTTGGCACATTCGCTATGTTGGATTGCCGCATAGTGCAATTATGGCGGAAAAGGATTTAGTTTTAGAAGAATACTTAGCTTATTTAAAAGAAGAAAGAAACATTTCTATTACGCTAAATGAGAAAAAATATGATGTCTCTTATTATCCACTCGCAAAAACTACGGATATTCATGTACCAGACAATCTTCACTATGAGCTATCAGGCAACAATATAGATGGTGTTATAGTGACAGTATTTAATGGGGAAACAAATCCTTCTCAGATGGATAGATGAGGGGGATGCAAAATGTGATTAATCCCAAAACTGAATTACATGTAAAAGAAGGCTGTGAAATGCACAGTCTCTCAGACTATAGACAAACTCTTTGAAATTTGAGGTTTTGCCTATGGTCTTTTTTTATGACCTCTTCTAATAAGGTATTTATTTCCGCTACAGGGGTTCGCTTTCCTTGGGTCGAGCGCCGAGCCGCTTCGTCTCATACGCTCCTGCAGGGTCTCAGACTTTCTATCAGCCCATAGGAGTCTCACCCCTTCCGCTCCAATTATTGGTAGAGAAAGTAATGATTTAAAGTAATAACTTCTTTCATTCTTAAATAAAACTCTAAAAAACTCAACTAAATTATCATAAAAATTAAAGTGTAGATATAAAATGTTTTTAATAAAATTAATATTTTGTTTTATTTTGTTCAAAAATATGTTAAACTAATTTTGTGATAAATAGAAAGGAGTGAGGTTGTGTGGATATAAAAGATGTGCCAAACTGGATTTTAACATTAGAAATTGAAGATCTTGAATTTATCAAGAAGTTTATTCTAACTTCAGGATCGTTAAAAGAAATTGCCAAAATCTATGAGGTTTCCTATCCAACAGTGAGACTTAAACTTGATCGTTTAATAGATAAAATTAAAATGAATGATGTCTTGGAAAACGAAGAGTTTATTAAATTTATCAAGGGCCTCTCAATTGATGATCGTATAAGTGTGGAAGATGCAAAATTAATTATTGAAAAATATAAAAAAGAAAGGAATGAGAAATAATGGATATAGATTTTTATGGTGTTTTTATTACTGCTGGTATTTTAGCTGTTCAGTTCTTCTTTTCAACTAGAAACAGCATTTACTGGGGAGCAGTTTTACCTTTACTTTATATTGGATTTGTTACATGGATGCTGGCAACAGATCGAATCGAAAGTTTTATTGCATACATCCTTATTCTGTTATTAGGAATTTTATTTCTTCTTGCAGAATGGAGTGGCGGAAGAAAATATCTTCACGAAAAAAGAAGAAAAGAATTAGATAAAATGAAATCTCATGATATGAAATAGCGAAAGCTTAGTAAAGGTACTTCTGAACTATGTATATTGGTCACGAATAAATACCTAAACAATAATGTAATGGAACTTACATATTATTGTTTAGGTTTATTTCTATTGCGATAGTGAATTCTTCTTTTTAACAAATTCGCAAATGATTGCTAGATTAAGTTATGATTTATACTGTTTTCACCATACATACACTATAGGGAACAACCGGTTTTTAATAAAAACCAAATGGCGGAACGCCAAAGCCGAAACCAAATGGTGGATAACCCCATCCTCCAACAAATGCTGGACTAAGCAATGCACCAGTTGCAAATCCGCCTAATAATCCTAGTCCAAATCCAAATCCTGGTCTTCCAAACCCTGGTCTTCCAAAACCAAACCCTGGTCTTCCAAAGCCAGGTCGAATTCTTCGTAGGTCATTTGTATAAATGTATTGATTTTGCATAACATTTCCTCCTCTTTGTATTTTTGTTTTAACACATATCCTTAAAACAAACTTCATCTTTTTATTAGCTTTTTTGCAAGGGAAAGTGCCTAGATTTTTCTGCTTTCGAAATAGTGTATGTTTCTCAGCGCTATTTTGCTTGATACAAATGCCTAACAAGCATACGGCAATTTTATAATTTAGCTAAAAAGATGCTTATAAAACCACTAACTTTTAACTTGTCTTCTGTACTATTTTTCACTTTGTAATACTAAATTTGAGGTAGGGAGGTGTAGGGATTCCATCTATATCTTTCGTCTTAACCGCTTTTAAAAGGAGTGATTATATGTATATAGACGGGGTATTTTCTGGCGGGGGAATTAAGGGGCTGGCATTAGTAGGCGCCTATGAGGTAGTGGAACAGCGTGGCTTTCAGTTTGCTAGACTAGCAGGAACAAGTGCTGGTTCCATTATTGCAGCCCTAATTGCTGCAGGCTATACAAGCAGAGAGATAGCAAAGCTACTTGAAGAATTGGATTTAAATTCGTTTTTAGATGAAAGAAAGTTATTCATACCCTTTCCCCTTGCAAAATGGTTCTTTCTCTATTGGAAATTAGGACTATATAAAGGGGAGGAATTAGAAAAATGGATAGAAGAAAAATTAGCAGCAAAAGGATTAAGAACTTTTGCGGATATCCCTCATCAAACATTACGTTTTGTCGCTTCAGATATTACAAATGGCGTATTAATGATCCTGCCAGATGATTTACCGAAATATGGTATCAATCCTCAGACATTTTCCATTGCAAAGGCTATTCGAATGAGTTGCAGTCTTCCTTATTTTTTTGAACCAGTGATAATCGGCAATAAGGCAAATAAAAATGT
Organism: Niallia sp. M35; assembly: GCF_050971705.1. Lineage (NCBI taxonomy): Bacteria > Bacillati > Bacillota > Bacilli > Caryophanales > Bacillaceae > Niallia > Niallia sp. M35. The sequence goes on along the minus strand of NZ_JBPCEP010000014.1, from coordinate 129,894 downwards.
CGTTGTCGATGGCGGTGTATTAAGTAATTTTCCAATGTGGTTATTTGATCAAGAAAATGTATTGAAAACACGACCGGTATTAGGGATTAAGTTAAGTCATAATATCACTGAGCATCCAAAGCATAAAATCACAAATGCCATAGATTTATTTGCAGCAATGTTTGAAACAATGAAAGACGCTCATGATTCGAGATATATTTCGCGTAAACATGAGAAAAATATCATCTTTGTTCCAACTGAAGGGGTTTTAGCAACAGAATTTGCGCTTACGAAAGAGGATCAAGCGAAGTTAATACAACTAGGGAGAGATTGTGCCATGAAATTTTTTAAATCATGGGCTTATTAAATAGTTCTTTAAAGAGGTGTATCGCTATTGATAAGAATGTTAAAAAGAAGAATCGAGCCTTTATAAGGAAGCTCGATTCTTCTTTTTGCTCTTCTTGCCTTCAATAACAGTCAAATGAGCAGTGCTTTTACTTCTTTTATGCTTATTTGCTTTTATGGAAGAGGTTTTTGTTGATTGTTGTTGTCCAGAAGATGATCTGTCTTTTGTCTGTAGCCTTTTCTTTGATTGCTTTGCAGCTTTTAGAAAAGCTTTTTGCTCTCTTTTTTGGGGACTAGATGTACTTAAATGGCGATAAATGAACCATATAATGCCACCGACAGCAACCATCACAACAATGTTTAGAAAAAATCCACTAGGATTCTTAATTAAATTTACAGTTAGACCAATGAAAGCAAGGAAAATGATACTTCCAAATAAAATAAGTGAAAATCGGTTCTTCAAAAAAGCCACCTCCCTAAAAGCATGATGAGCATTTTTTCTAACTTTTAAACTATTAATAAGAAAAGTTTATTCAAAAAAGGTTAAATTGTTCACTTGAAAAAGTTTTCAGAAAAAAGATTTTTCGTATCGGTAGGGATATTACCCATTAAAAAAGGGATAATCCCTTTTTAAAGATAATACCCATTACTTCTATTTATTCAATCATTTGTTGTTGATAATTGTGCTTCAGTTTCTTCCTCGCGTCTTTTTAATTCATTGAAGGAAAGTATCGCTACTTCTACTTGATCATCACTTGGTTCTTTTGTCGTTAATAATTGCAGCCATAGTCCAGGTAAACCAAGATATTTTAACACAGGAACGTCTCTTAATTTATTCGTGATTTGAAGTACTTCAAATGAAATCCCGATAACTACTGGAATTAAAGCAATTCGGATTAATACTCTTTCTAATAGATTTTCTGGATAGAAGAATAGATAAAGAAATAAACCAACTATTACGGTAAAAAGGATAAAGCTTGATCCACAGCGATAATGTAATCTAGAAGCTGCTTGCACATTTTGCACAGTCAAGTCTTTCCCATTTTCATATGCGTTAATTACTTTATGTTCAGCTCCATGATACTGAAATACCCTTTTTATAATGGGAGTGAGGGAAACAAAGTAAATATATCCAAGTAAAAGAATTAGTTTAAACAAGCTTTCTAACAATATTTGGGCAACATGACCAGAAATGATAGGCATAAATAAAGCTGCTAAAAAGGTTGGAATAAGCGTGAAAATGAATTTTCCGAATAGAAAGGATAGGACTCCGAGAACAGCTACCCCTAAAATCATCGATAATTTAGAAGGTTCTTGTTCTTCTAATTTATAATCTTCAGAAGGATCTAAATCAAATCTGTCTGTTGAGAAATTTAAATGTTTTGTTCCATTTCCACTCGATTCAATAATGGCAATAAGCCCTCTTAAAAATGGAATTTTTTTTAATCTTGTAAGCTTTTCATTATACGTTCTTGGAAGATGAAAGTAATCTACAGACTGATCTTTTCGTCTAATCGCGGTGACATAATGATGTTTACCACCAAACATTACACCTTCTACAACAGCTTGGCCTCCGTATAATGGTTTTTGTTCACTTGACATGTATAATTACACCAACCTCAGGATAAATTAGGTGAAAACAACAAGCTTCCTATAAAAGGGAAGAATATGAAGGTTGTAAATTCCCCTATTACTATATTACTAAAAAATTCAAAAAACCACTAGCAGGACATTCCTTTCTTTCATATTACTTTGTTCAAAAAGATGTTAAAGAGATATTTTGCAAGGAAAGAAAAGGAATGGGACATACTAATATTCGGAGGTGGACAGGATGGGTAATCAACAAGATTCACATGAAAAAGAAAGACCAATGTCTTTTATTTCATTAGTAATTTGGACAGGAATGTTTGGCGGAATATTCTGGACGTTTATCGGTTACATAGGATATATTTTTAATTTTACCGAATTACGCCCTAATTTTATTTTAGAACCTTGGGCGATTGGGAGCTGGAAATATGGATGGCTTGGAACGATCATAAGCTTCATTGCCATAGGTTTTTTCTCCACTGGAGCAGCCTTTGCCTATTATTTAATATTAAGAAAATTTAAAACCATTTACATTGGCATGGGGTACGGTATTGCTTTGTTTGTTTGTGTTTTTGTTATTTTAAATCCCCTTTTTCCAAGTATGGCACCTTTTTTGGAATTAAAAAGAGATACAATCATTTCGTCAGTTTGTTTATACGTTTTATATGGGGTATTTGTGGGAACTTCAATCTCTTATGAAGAAAGTGAAATTCAGTTGAAAAAATATAAAGACAAAAAAGCAGTTACGAATATGACAGGGAACGAAGGGGATTAAACCTATAGAATATTGAAAAGGGCAAACGAACTCTGATTTTTTCAGTTTTTTAAGATGTTTTTTGGATCAGCTAGTTAGGGTAACTAAAATCTCTGTTTACATGCAATTTTGCCTGTATTCTACCTGTATTTATGTTAAACTAATTAACATGAGTGTACTTTTTTCATCATTCAGATTTTTACCTTGTCTAGAATAGGGAAGGCTGAACTGTGAGCCTCTAGAAAGTGTATAAACTAAGGGAGAGGATTATAAATGGAGAAACTGAAAAGAATAAGAGAAGCGCTGACAGAAGTTGGGGCAGAAGGTATTTTAATAACAAGTACCTATAATAGACGCTATGTAAGCAATTTTACAGGTTCTGCTGGAGCAGTCTTAATCAGTGGCGAAAAAGCGTTATTCATTACAGATTTTCGTTATGTAGAGCAAGCTGGGAATCAATGTATTGGTTTTGAAATCGTCCAGCATAAAGGAGCAATTTTGCAAGAGGTTGCTACTCAAGCAGAGAAATTAGGAATCAAGAAATTGGCATTCGAACAAGATTATACGACTTTTACTCAGTATAAGGAGTTAGAAACAGTAGTAAAAGGTGAATTAGTGCCTGTTTCAGGAATTATTGAAAAGTTACGCTTGATTAAGACAAATGAAGAGATTAAGATATTAAAGGAAGCTGCTAAGATTGCTGACGCTGCTTTCACCCATATTCTTGATTTCATCAAGGTCGGGAAAACAGAATTGGAAGTTTCGAATGAATTAGAGTTTTTTATGAGAAAATTAGGCGCCACTTCATCTTCCTTTGATACTATTGTTGCATCAGGAAAAAGATCTGCATTGCCGCATGGTGTAGCATCCGATAAAGTGATTGAAGCTGGTGATTTCATTACATTAGATTATGGTGCGTATTATAATGGATATGTATCTGATATTACGAGAACGATCGCTGTCGGTAACCCAGATGAGAAATTAAAAGAAATCTATGATATTGTTTTAAAAGCTCAACTTAAGGGTATGGAAGGCATTAAACCAGGTATGACTGGTGTCGAAGCAGATGCACTTACGCGTGATTACATAACTGAAAAAGGATATGGAGAGTATTTTGGACATACAACCGGACATGGAATAGGGTTAGAAGTACATGAAGGACCGAACCTGTCCTTCCGAAATAGTGCTCCATTAGAACCAGGTATGGTAGTAACAGTAGAACCAGGAATTTATATTCCAGGTCTAGGTGGAGTGCGTATTGAAGATGATACAATTATAACCGAAGATCATAATGAAGCTTTAACCCATTCAACGAAAGAATTGATTATTTTATAGGAGGATTACTGCATGATATCAGTAAACGATTTTAAAACAGGTTTAACAATTGAGGTAGACGGAGGAATTTGGCGCGTACTGGATTTCCAACACGTTAAACCTGGTAAGGGTGCAGCTTTTGTTCGTTCCAAATTAAAGAATTTACGTACAGGTGCTGTTCAAGAAAAAACTTTTAGAGCTGGGGAAAAAGTGGCGAAAGCACAAATTGATAACCGTAAAATGCAATATTTATATGCAAATGGTGACCAGCATGTATTCATGGATGTTGAATCTTATGACCAAATTGAACTTCCTGAGGCTGTTATTGAATATGAATTAAAATTCTTAAAAGAAAATATGGAAGTCCATATTATGATGTACCAATCAGAAACATTAGGGGTAGAATTACCAAATACAGTTGAATTAGAAGTTACCGAAACAGAACCAGGTATTAAAGGGGATACTGCTTCTGGGGGTACTAAACCAGCTGTAATGGAGACAGGGCTAACTGTTCAAGTTCCTTTCTTCGTTAACCAAGGTGATCGTTTAATCATTAATACATCTGAAGCAAGTTACGTTTCACGCGCGTAAACAGGCAGGGAAATCAGAGGATATACTTTATTTTCCATTTGCTTTTCTTTCCATAATCATGTATGATAAAAACATAGAAGCTGCGTTGTACGTTATCGTATGAAGTTTCAACCTTTATCGATAATTAGGGAGTTCTATATTAAAGCAGGATCAGCAGGCCTAATGCCATTTGTCATTAGGACATATGATGAGAGCTTTTGCGAACACCCACCTGGTGGAGCAGGTTTTGAAACTCCATACATCAAAGCGGCAAATGCGGCAAAAAGAAGGAAACCATTGGTTTCCTTCTTTTTTTATTTTAATCGATCGTAGAAACCACTAATTTTTCTATTTTTATAACTAATATTTACAGCTATTTTTAATAGCATAATTGTTATTATTAAAATATGTAAGCGCAATCATGAGTGTGAAAGGATTGATTCTTTATCAAAAAAACTATAAGGTGCATATTGCAAATGATCAATCAAGCGGCTGCAGAATGCTTAGTGATACTATTCATCCCGTAGGTGCAGAAGTATTGGCGACCTACTGGGAGACAGAACCAAAGCTGTGTAAAAAAATATCTGGTTCATTATAGATCATCGAAATAGCTTACTTTAAAGATAGGGGATAGTTAATGATGACAAAATTAATTAATCGTACCATAGCTGATCGTTGGGAAGATGGCCTATTAATTGGAAATGGAAAGATTGGGCTGGCACTATATGGAAATCCACAGATAACTTATTTGGATTTTACAGTTCAAGACCTATTTCTAAAAGGTAATCAAATGCAAAAGCTACCATATTTAGCTCCCTATCTGGAAGAACTTCGCTCCATTATAGATATGCAAGGCTATAGGGAAGGAATTAGATATTTTTATGAGAGAGCCCAAGAACAAGGCTATAAGGGTTTAACGATGAGTGATCCTTTTATACCAGCTGCTAGGTTCCTTATAGAGATAAAACAAGCATCAATAGAAAATTATCAGAGGATCACTGATTTTCAAAATGGAATGATTCAAGTAACTTATGATTCTTCAATAGGAGGCAAGGTAGAAGAAACCTTATTTGCCTCCAAAAAGGAAAATTGTATTTTTGGTAAAATTAAAAGTGAAAAACCGTTAACTGGAAGCATTATTCCGGTTAATTGGAAAGAAATAAAAATGGAAGAGAAGATAACTGTCGCAGCGAATGGCAAGTTAAAATGGGAACATAGATATCAAGATCAAACTGGCTATGATGTAATCTGGTCTATCGATTCCACTGATGGGAGAATCATCTCTAAAAGAGATAGCCTGATGTTTCATGATTCTACCACCATTTATTTTACAATCCAATGCGTTGAAAAAAACAGAGAGGAAAGACAAGTCCGTTGTTATGAAAAGGCAGTTATTGAACACAAAAAAAGTTTTTCAAAAAAATTTAATGCTGTCAAACTTTTATTAACGGATGAACAAGGAACTATTTATCTTGAAGAAGTTCTTTCAGAAATGAGAACTAGAAAACAAATAACACCAGTATTTATGCAGCTTTTTTATCAAGCATCACGATATATCATTCAATCAATGGCAAATGGAATTCCGACATTGCAGGGAATCTGGTCGGGAACCTTACATCCTGCTTGGAGTGGTGATTATACATTTGATACAAATGTCCAGCTGGCTATTTCATCATTAGCAAGCAGTGGCTATTTTGCAGAATATCGCAGCTTTTTTGAACGATTAAAAAAGTATTATCCAGATTTTAGAGAAAATGCGCAATCCTACTATGGATGTCATGGATTTTTGGTACCTGCACATGCCAGTACTACAGCAAAACATGTACATTGGAATGAAGAATGGCCGCTCATTTTTTGGATATCAGGAGCCGGTTGGCTCGCTTATTTTTATCATGAATATTGGCATTATACAAAAGATGCAGCTTTTTTGAAACATGAATGCATCCCTTTTTATGAAGAAGTGCTGGCATTTTATTTAGACTTTGCACAGTGTAAAGAAGGAAAACTTCGCTTGTCCCCAAGCTATTCAGCTGAAAATGGAATGGGAGACAATACAACAATGGATATTGCGATTGTTAAGAGTGTGTTAAAGTACTATATTGAGGCGAAAACCTGCTTGGGTGAAGAAGTGGCAAAGATTTATAAGCAATTTTATAAACAAATCCCACCTTATCGTTTGTTAGAGGATGGTGGTATAGCGGAATGGCTAGATCCAAGAACAGTAGAAAATGATAATCATCGTCATTTTTCCAATTTGTATCCGCTTTTCCAAACAAAAGAGATAAATCAAGATACACCGGAATTATGGGAATCTGCAAAAATAGCTTTTAGAAAACGAATGGATTCTTGGTTAAATAATATAGAAGGCGATACAACATCTTCCCATGGGAGAATACACGCAGCAATGTGTGCGATTAGTTTAGAGCAAACAAAAGAAGTAACAGAATCTTTAGAAGCACTGGTGTTGGAAAACGCATTTATGGATTCATTGGCAACTGCCCATTATCGAGATAAAAATATATTTAATGTAGATGCGAATGGTTCTTTGCCGAAAGTAATTCATGATTGCCTAATTTATTCGGAACATGAGGATAGTGTCACGATCTTAAAGACGGTCCCTTACTTTTTAAGCAGAGGAAAGGCTACTGGTATTTGTTTACCCGATAATTTTTATGTCCAAGCTTTAGAATGGGATATAGAAAAGGGTGATGTTTCTATCACTTTAGAACAAAAGGAAAATCGCTTTCCAAATCTGAATTTAGGTAATCAATATCATGTGAAAAAGGAGACCACGCATCTAAAACAGTTAAATAAAAATATGTGGCAATATACTTGGACTTGTACTTTTGATACATGGGAAAAAAGATAAGTCTTTGAATAGTACTTGCTAGAAGATGTTATTAACAATGCAATAACGAATTAGACACAGATATCGTCTTCATCTAAAAATAGTGCTGTCTAAGTAGAGAGGCGATGAAAGATGCGTAGTAAATTTATACCTATAAAGAGAAGATTGATGCTTATGTTCTTAAGTGTAGTTATCCCAATATTTATTGTAGGGATTTATTTAACGATAAATATAAGGCAGGATATGATTAAGTCTCGAGAAAGAGATATACTAGTTGAAACCGAAAGAGTAAGGAAGGGGCTAGAAGATAATTTCACTTCCATTATCCAAATATCAGATTGGATATATCAGGATGAAGGCTTGGAAGAGCTTGTAACAAAAAGGTATGCCGATCCAAAAGAAATGATTGAAGGGTATAATGAATTCACTTTATTTGATTATTTTCTTAGGTATCATAGTAATTTAGCTAATATTCGATTTTTTGTAAATAATAAATCATTTATGACCAATTCGAACTTCGTTTTTGCTGATGAACAAATAAAAGAGATGAATTGGTATGAAATGGCTCTAGAGGGAAAAGGAAAGATTTATTGGTGTAATCTAGTAGACCCAGTAACAGAGAAACCTTTTTTGGCATTAGTCAGAAGTGTGTATAACTTGGAAAATCAGTTTCTTGGTATTCTTGCCATTTATGTGGATGAGTTATCGTTAATGGATATATTAAATTCGGCAACAATTGATAACGCTTTACTATTAGACAAAGAGCTAACGAATTTTCAATATACAAACCATACACCGAAAAACTACTTAACAAAACAATTGCAAAACAAAATGAAAAATCACCCAATAAATGTTGGGGAGACATATTCCATTGAAATGAAAGAAACAAAACCATTTATATTTTATGGGCAAATGTTAGATTTGCCTAAGTCCATTACGAATCATTTTCAAGTAGTGACAGTAATGAATAATCAAGAAATATTGAACGAAGTAAATAAAATAATGATAAAGAGCTATACAATTATTAGTCTTGTTATGTTACTAGTATTATTTGTTATTAAAAGATATACAAGTTCTATGGATAGAAGGATATTACAATTAAAAGTTTCTATGCATAAAGTGGCAAACGGTGATTTTGATATTCCGATAACGATTGATGGCAATGATGAAATAAGAGATATCTATATTCAGCTTTATACAACAATGGAAAGCCTAAGAGATCTATTGCATAAAAATTATCAGCATCAATTACAAGAAAAAAGCTGGCAGCTGCAGCAGAAGGAATCGGAATTTAAATTATTGGCGAGTCAAATTAATCCACACTTTCTTTATAATACATTAGAAATGATACGGATGAGAGCATTAAAGAATAAGGATAAAGAAGTATCGGAAAGTGTAAAAATTTTAAGCAAACTATTAAGAAGATCCCTTGAAAATAATCAGCAGAAATATGTGAAATTAAGTGAGGAAATTGATTTTTTACTGCTTTATCTGCGAATTCAGCAGCTTCGCTTTGGAAATAGAATTAGATATGAAATTACATCAGATGTAAATACAGCACAATATAATATTCTTCCCCTTATCTTGCAGCCTATTGTTGAAAATGCATTTGTGCATGGGATTGAAGAAAAAGTAGAAAGTGGACTTATTCTAATAAATATTGTGCAAATGGAAGAAGCTATTCATATTTTTATTCAAGATGATGGCAAAGGCATATCGAAAGAAAAATTAATCGAAATTCAACAAATATTACATAAAGAGAAAATAGGAAACCGCATTGGCTTGAATAATGTGAACGAAAGAATAAAAAGAATGTATGGAAAAAAATACGGACTAACAATAACTAGTACAGAAGGGAAGGGAACGATTGTTAAAGTTACCATCCCAATAAAAGCATAGGGGGCGTATAAAATGAAAAAAGTACTAATTGTTGATGACGAGCCGGTAATTAGAGAGGGACTTCCTTATATTATTGATTGGCAGGAATATGGATTTGAAATTGTTGGTGCTGCTCAAAATGGGAAAGAAGGAATAAAACTAATTAATGAATACCAGCCTGATTTAGTAATAACAGATATACGAATGCCTGAGATGGACGGGTTAGAAATGATACAGACTGCCCAAAAGAGAGGAGAAACTTTTTATTCTATTATTCTATCAGGATATTCAGAATTTACTTATGCTCAAAAAGCCATTCGCTTAGGAACAGTATCATATTTGTTAAAACCAATAGATGAAGATGAATTAACAGATATATTGTTAGGGATACGCAAAGAAGTAGATAAACAGAAAGGGACGAATAATGATATCTACAATCTTCTAAGGAAAAATATTTTTGAAGGAGATTTTAAGCCCTGTACGCTTGAATATCGTTTAGCTTGTTTAATTCGTTTTCCAAACCAATCAATAGCAAGGGAATTTCAGACAAGAATAAGGGAGAATAAAAACGTTCTTTGCTATTTATTCACACACGATGATTATACGTATGCTTTGACGCTAATTTTAGATGATTTTGATTTAGATACCGTGGAAAAGGAACTACTGTCTATAGCCAGTCAAGAAGGTGAAGTTATACTTCAGTCTTCATGGCAAAATAAAAGCAGTCATTTGAAGCAGCTATATAAAGAGATAAGAAAGTTAAAGGATATTACCTTTTCTTATGCCAACTTAGGGGTTATTTCAAATGAAAGGATAAAAAGTTTACAAGCTAAAACTCATTTTACAGGAAATATACCAGAGCAGCTGTTAAAGGATATTTTGTATGATGGAGATCTTGCAAATTCTTTATTTAAATATAAGGAAAACTTCCGTTATCATCCCCTCCATGAAAATGAAATCAAATGGAATGTCAGTAAGGAGTTACAAAGTGTTGTAAATAACGTGATAGATACTATTAACCCAACAGATAGAGAGCGCTTGCAGGAAGTGGCGAATACTGCTGAAAGGAGTATTGCAAGAAGTAGGACGATGGAACAGTTAATGAAGGAAATGGAAAATAGTTATCGTGTGTTACAGCAAATTGTGAATGAAAGCTTTAATAGAATTAATACGATCCAAGAAATAGAAAGATATACACAAAAACACTATAAGGAAGATTTAAATCTAAAAATTATATCAGAGCACTTTAATTATAACAACGCTTACATCGGCAAGAAATTCAAAAAAGAAACAGGAAAAAGCTATTCTCAATATTTAGATGAAATACGAATGGGCAAAGCAAAACAACTACTAAAAGATTCTAATTTGATGATTTATGAGATTGCAGAAAGAACAGGTTATGCTAATTTGGACTATTTTTATAAAAAGTTTAAGCGACACTGTGGCATGTCACCAAATGAATACCGAAAATTACAAGGCAATGGGTGAAGCGATGAACAGTAGGCAGCTTTATCATATTCTAAATTACATATCCACTTTCTTTCTTTTGAATCTATGTTTTGTATTCAGTAATATATTATTCTTTACTGCTTTACTACTTTTTCCATTTTCCCTAGAAAATATTATGCTGTTTTATATATCACTTCTCCCTATGGGAGCAAGTCTCACTGCCCTTTTCTCAACTAACGGACGATTGTTAAGAGAAGGTGGTATTACTCCAGTAAGAGATTTTTTCATGGATTATAAAACAAATTTTAAACTCAGTTTTATTTATTGGTTTATACAGTTAACCATCCTTTTTATCTTATTTATTGATTTTTTTTATATGCTACAAAAAAATAATTTAATACTGGCTTGTGTAGTTGCTATTCTTTTAGCAATCGTCTTTATCACCACAAGTATTGGTCTTAGTGTATTAAGCCGATTTGAAAGTAATATGAAAACACTATTAAAAGCAGGACCATTTATATTGTTGCGATTTCCAGGAAAAGCATTTTTACACTTGTCCACTTCTGTTATTCTTATTGTTTTTTTTTACTATGTCCCCGCTGTATCCTTTTTATTTGCTTTTAGCCTGTTCGGCTTTATTTTAATGTATTATACAAATCCGGTGCTGTATCAGCTAGAGAAGGAGTTAAAAAAATGAAAACCAGTCCAAAAAACTATCTATATATTTTTATCCCTTTCGTAATGTGTCTGTTGGTAAGTTGCAATCAGGAAAGTGAACATGCTTCTCCCAAACAAAGCAGCATAAACTTAAAAAACATCGAGCAGGCAAGTGAGTTGCATATTAAACAACAGGACAGTTCGATAAAACTCAGCAAAGAAGGAAGTGATTGGACTGTAAAGGAACAGACTTTCCAAGATGATATGGCAAATCAATTTGTGCTAGCTTTTTCAAATATGAGAGGAGATAAAGTGAAAGAGCAGAATGAAATGGATTTATTATTCGAGGTGGCAGCAGATCAATCACAAATGAAGTTATATAAAAAGAAAAATCAATATTATTTAATGAGACAAAACCAAACCTATCAGCTTTATAATGTTCCAAATCTTGTGAAATACTATTCGCCGGTCATTTTTTCGGAAAAGAAGGCATTTCCGCTAGAAGCAGATCAGATAAAAAAAATTGAATTTCGGGGAGAGCGAGATCATTATTCCTTGAGTAAACAAACTGATTATTCATCTGTAGAAAAGGCCCCCTTTATAAGTGGATGGTTTCTTCATGACTATTATTCACACGACTATTCAGTGGAATACAAAAAAATGGATGAAATCTTATCTACACTTACACATTTAAAAGTATCAGATCCATCAAATGAAATCGATCAAAGTAAGCTGACCAATTGGAAGGAGATTATTATTCAAGAAGAGGGCAAGGAATATACTTTAAAATTGTTAAAGGATGAAAATAATCAATACTATGCTACCGTTAATAAAGAAAAAAATTTGTTTGTCGTTCCAAAAGGGCAAATCGAAAATTTAGTAAATCGCCCTTTTTCTATTATCGATAAGTTTCTGTGCCTTATTATGGCAGATGCTTTGAACAAGTGGACAATTGAAGGCAAACAATCAGAGCAGATAACTGCTATCCATCGACTTAATAGTACATCAGATAAGATTATTTCTACCTTTCAATTGAATAATAGCAATATAGATGAAGCAGACTTTCGAAATTTATATCAATATATTGCTGTACTATCTGCAAATAAGGAATATAAAGGAGAAGCATTAGAAAAGAAACCTTATTTGAAAATGGCGTATGAGTTTGCGTCTGACGGAAGAGAACATAGTCGAAAACTAGAATTTTATCCTTTGAAAACAAATAATAACATGTTTGCTATTAAAGAGAATGGCAATATTGATTTTGTTATCAAAAAAGACCAATTAGTAACGATGCTTAAGCAAGTTAATGAATTTGATTAATCGAGCAATTAGATGGCTGAAATTCTTTCATATAAGGTAGTTTAGAAATATATCCAATAGACAAATTGGTAGCAGTACTTCTAGAAGATAAATTTGCATCTTATCAAAGTGCTCATTCAGCCATGAGCACTTTTGGTTTATTTTAAAGAATATATCAATAAATTAAACGCTTTCAAAACACTATTTTTTACTACTTACTACACTAAGAATTACTATTAAAAATGAAAGCGTATCCAATTATACTTTATTTATAAAGAAGTTACTTTAGATAGGGAGTGGGGAGAGATGGAGATAGCACCTCTTGTTAAGCAAGAAAAAAAGCCCCAAAAGGAGAAAAAAATAACCTGGAAAAAGCTGAAAGATCAAAAAGTACTTATCATCATGGCACTACCCTTGGTAATTTGGCTTATCATTTTTTGTTATCTACCTCTTTTTGGATGGATTATGGCTTTTCAAGATTATAAGCCAGCATTAGGAGTACTAGAATCTCCATGGGTTGGTCTCAAGCATTTTAAAGCGCTGTTTGAGGATGAATTATTTTATCGGGCATTAATTAATACATTGGGTATGGGTGGATTAGGAATTGTTTTTGGAACCGCAAGCTCAATTGCTTTGGCTCTCTTATTAAATGAGCTGCGATTCACAAGATTTAAGAAATTTACACAGACCGTATCATATCTTCCGCATTTTGTATCGTGGGTAATTGTAGCAAACATTGTAACTACCATGCTTTCAACAAATGGAGCATTGAATGAATTATTATTGTCCCTCCATATCATTGATACCCCAATACAATTTATGAGTGATCCCAATAAGTTTTGGTATATTGTCACATTCTCTGATGTTTGGAAAGAGATGGGGTGGAATGCCATTATTTATCTCGCCGCAATGGTGAGTATCGATAAAGAAATGTATGAAGCAGCTTGGGTAGATGGAGCAAGTCGCTTTAAACAAATGATCCACATTACACTTCCATCTATCAAACCTATTATCCTTATATTACTAATTTTGAGTATTGGCAATCTTATTAATATTGGATTTGAAAAACAAATGCTGCTTGGAAATAATATCGTAGCAGATAAAGCGCTTGTACTGGACAAGTATGCTCTTGATTACGGTATTGGTATGTTTAGATATTCCTATGGTACAGCAATAGGAATTTTTAAATCAGTCGTTAGTATTATTCTTATCTTTATATTTAATAATATTGCCAAAAAATCAGGAAATGGCGGACTTATGTAAGGAGGCTAATATGACAAATTTATTCAGGAAGAAAAAGAGCATAAATCGACCTACTGGCTTTGATTTAGTCATTGGAGCAATAATGATTATCATCATTATCGCCACACTCTATCCATTTTTAAATGTTCTAGCTATTTCATTAAATGATTCAGTGGATACAGCTAAAGGTGGATTGCGCATTTTGCCAAGGGAATTTACTTTTGCAAACTATATAGAAATCTTCAGCAATAATGATCAACTGCTGTTAGCCTTTACCAATTCTGTTTTAAGGACAATCATTGGTACTATAGCAGGAGTTTTATGTACATGTGTGATGGCTTATGTCATTAGCCGAAAAGACTTCATCTTTCGAAAACATCTTACAACATTATTGATCGTTACGATGTATGTCAGCGGCGGACTAATCCCTGGATATATTTTAATTCGCAATTTAGGATTGATTAACAGTTTTGCTGTCTATATTATTCCAGCATTACTAAGTGCTTTTAATGTAATCGTTATAAGATCCTTTATTGATAGTTTACCAGATGCACTGGAAGAATCAGCAAAAATAGACGGAGCAAATGACTTTGTTATATTTTACAAGATTATTATGCCGTTATGCATTCCAGCGATTGCCACAATAGCTCTTTTTATCGCTGTTGGTCAATGGAATAGCTGGTTCGATACCTATTTATATGCGAGGGGGAATGTTAATCTAACAACACTACAATATGAATTAATGAAGATTTTAGACAATGCTAGTGCACAATCAACGGGAAATGTCAGTAATTCAGCTATGGAGCAATTAAATGCAGGAAAAACTACTCCAGAATCTATTAAGATGGCAATCACTATTATTGCTACTGTACCAATATTGCTAGTATATCCATTTCTGCAAAAATATTTTGTTTCAGGATTAACATTAGGAGCAGTGAAAAATTAATCAGCTAGGTTAGCCTATTTTGCTTATTATTAGGAGGGATTTTTTTATGAAATGGAAGAAAATGATAATGGCAGGTTCGGTGTTATCGGCAAGTCTGTTACTTGCAGCTTGTAATAAAGCTATTGATTCAGAAAAAGAGAAAGATGGAGACATAACAACCCTAACGTTTTTTAGTGCGGATTTAACGAAGGATGACAAATTTGATAATCCGGTTGCTAAAGAAATTACCAAAAAAACAGGGGTAAAGTTAGAAATTTCTCATCCGGTTGGTGGCGATACACAAGCAGTTCCTTTAATGATTGCTAGCGGCGATTATCCTGACTTAATTTTTGGCAAAGGCGATCTTAATAAATTAATTGATGCTGGAGCTGTTATCCCATTAGATGAACTGATTGAAGACAAAGGGGATAATTTGAAAGCTCTGTATGGTGATCAACTAGTCCGCCTAAAGAACAATACAGAAGATCCGCAGATTTACCATGTGGGTACAGGCGGCATGACGAATACAGTATTAAATCCTAGCGGAACATTTAAAATACAATTAGAAGTATTAAAAGAATTAGGCTATCCAGAGATTAAAACTTTAGAAGATTACGAGAATGCTTTAAAAGCTTATAAAGAAAAGTATCCGCAAATCAATGGACAAGATACGATTGGCTTATCTTTATTAGGTAGTGACTGGAGATGGCTCATTACAGTAGGAAACCCAGCAGGATATGCATCTGGATATCAGGATGATGGGCAATGGCTGGTGGATGAAAGTACAGGCGAGACAAGATATAAATTCCAAGATGAGAAAGTAAAAGAGTACTTTAAATGGCTCAACCATATGTATGATGAAGGATTAGTAGATCCAGAGAGTTTTACTCAAAAATATGACACATACATTGCAAAAATATCTTCGGGCCGTGTCATAGGTTTAGCGGATCAAAATTGGGATATAAATGATGGAATTGCGGCTCTTAAAGCAGATGGACAGTCGTGGAGAACTTATGCACCACTTCCTGTGACATTAGAAGAAGGTATTTTACAGCCAGATACAAAAGACTATGGATATACAGGCACGGTTGGTGTTTCCATTTCCTCTACAAGTAAACAACAAGAAAAGGCTTTTGGATTTTTAGACTGGATGGCGTCAGAAGAAGCACAAATCTTAGTTAACTGGGGGATAGAAGGAGAAAACTATGAAATCAAGGATGGAAAACGTGTTGCGACCGATATTAAAGAATCGCAAACCGATCCTAATTATTCCCTTAAAACCGGAGTCGGGAACTATATTTACCCGTTTCCACAATGGGGAACAGGAGCAGTTGACTCCACTGGGCAACCAATATCAAGGTCTGATACGAAAGAATTAGCCATGTCGAATTATACGGAGGAAGAAAAAGAGGTTATAAGTAGTTATGGTCATGAAGTGTGGGCAGATTTCTTCCCATCTCCAGTTGAACTAGGTCAGACAAAGCATGGTCGTGCTTATGAAATAGCTATTCCAGCAAGCAGTGATTTGACAGTGATTCAACAAAAGGCAGACGACTACACAACACAAGCAATTACTGATATTATCATTTCCCCTCCAAGTGAGTTTGAACAGAAATGGTCAGAAATGCAAACAAAATTAAAGGAGATGGGGATTGACAAAGCTAGTTCGGATATGACTGGATTAGTAAAAGATCGAATGAAGTTATGGGCGAATTAAAGATTTACTTTTTTGGGTGAAACATCTGAGGAAATAAAAACTATTTCTTCTTAAAACGACTCTGTTGGAACAAAGCAGAATAGTTTTTCCTATCTTTCTAATGTTTCATCCCTTTAAGGGGAGATTGGTTATGGCTGTGATAAGTTTTGATGTAGGTGGAACATTTGTGAAATATGGACTAATTGAACGCTCTAACATTGTCCAAAAGGGCAAATTCAAAACAGATAGACATGACAAAGAAAGTTTTCTATCTAGTTTGACTGCAAAAATAGTAGATTTGAGCCTATTAGCATCTATTAAAGGGATAGGTATAAGCTTTCCTGGATTTATAGATTCAGTAAATGGAGTTCCTATTCTAGCAGGTGCAATTACTTCTATTAATGGAGTAGATATAGTAAACGAATTAAAGAAAAGATTAACAATAGATTGTCCAATCTATATAGAAAATGATGCGAATTGCGCCGCGCTAGCAGAAAAGTATAACGGTGCAGCAATCGATATTAATGACTTTATTCTCTTAACACTGGGGACTGGAGTTGGCGGCGCGATTTACTATCAGAACCAAACAATAAAGGGCCACTCTTATCGAGCTGGTGAATTAGGCATGATGCTTACAGATTATGGGAGATTCCCAAATAAAACACTTCATGAGTTAGCATCCACAAGCGCACTTATTAGCCTTCATAAGGAAAAATATGGACTCCCGCCTGAAGCGGAAATAGCTGGTGAAGAAATATTTTCTTTAGCAACAGATCATAAAGTAAAAGAGATAATTAGAGAGTGGTGCAAGTACGTTGCAGTAGCGATATTTAATTCTGTCGTTATTTTCAATCCCGAAAAGGTCCTAATTGGAGGCGGCGTAAGTCAAAATCCTGCACTATATCCTTATATAAACGAGGCATTAAACACAATACCATACTGGCAAGATTTCATGGTACCTGTACAAATATGTAAGCATTATAATGATTCGGGCTTATGGGGGGCATATATTTTAGTTGAAAACCATTTAAAGCAAGGGGAGTGTGAAAAGAATGAAATTTCTTAATGGCGGATGGTTAGTTAAAGACGGTTTTGAAGTGAACTATGCTACACATGTGTATTCAACAAGACAATCAAAAAATATCTTAACTTTATATGCTCCTTTTTCCTATATAAATCATAAAGGGGCAACATTAGATGGAGGGATGATGACTGTTGAACTATTCACTCCACATCCAGATATAATTGGTGTCAGAATGTACCATTATAAAGGAACAAAAAAGCTTGAGCCGCATTTTGTTATCAATAAAAAAGAAATTGTTCCAGATATTTCAGAATCGGAATCTACCTATTCTTTTGTTGCCGGGGATTTAAGTGCCATTGTGACAAAGGGAGAAACCTTTACGATTACTTTTAAATATAAGGGACGAATTCTTACAGAAAGCAATCCGAGAAGTAAAGGATATATTAAAGATCCACAGGGAGATTACCATATCAGCGAACAATTGTCTATTGGTGTAGGAGAGAACATTTATGGTTTAGGGGAACGGTTTACCCATTTTGTGAAAAACGGGCAAACAGTCGAAATTTGGAATGCGGATGGTGGGACTGGTACGGAACAGGCATATAAAAATATTCCATTCTACGTAAGCAACAATGGGTATGGTGTATTTGTGAATACTCCAGGCAAAGCTAGTTTTGAAATTGGAAGTGAAAAGGTTTCGAAGGTGCAATTTAGCGTACCTGGTGAAATGATGGAATATTATGTTATTGGTGGCGGAGATCTAAAGCAAGTGTTAGAAAATTATACTGACTTGACAGGGAAACCATCAATGCCACCCGCATGGTCCTTTGGTCTTTGGTTAAGCACTTCCTTTTTAACTGATTATGATGAGAAAACAGTTACTTCTTTTGTTGATGGAATGGCAGAGCATGATATTCCTTTAGAAGTTTTTCATTTTGATTGTTTATGGATGAAAGAATATGAATGGTGTAATTTTACTTGGGATCAAGATATCTTTCCAGAACCTGAAAAGATGTTAGCGAGGTTAAAAGCGAAAGGATTAAAAATCTGTGTGTGGATTAATCCGTATATTGGCCAAAAGTCACCTTTATTTGATGAAGGGATGGCAAAAGGCTACTTCTTAACAAAAGCTAATGGTGATATTTGGCAATGGGATAAGTGGCAAGCAGGAATGGCAATTGTGGATTTTACCAATCCTGCGGCTGTGAAGTGGTATCAGTCCCAGTTAACCTCTTTGCTTGATATGGGAGTCGACTCTTTTAAGACAGACTTTGGCGAACGAATACCAATAGATTGCGTTTATTATGACGGGTCTGATCCGGAAAGAATGCATAATTACTATGCCTATTTGTATAACGAAGTAGTTTATAACCTTTTAGTAGAGGTGCGCGGAAAAGAAGAAGCAGTAGTATTTGCCAGGTCTGCATCCGTTGGTTCGCAAAAGTTTCCGGTACATTGGGGTGGGGATAATACTTCTGATTATCCATCAATGGCTGAGACGCTTCGGGCAGGGTTATCTTTTGGTCTTGGCGGTTTTGGTTATTGGAGTCATGATATCTCAGGATTTGAGGCAGGAGCAACGCCAGATATTTATAAAAGATGGACGCAGTTTGGTTTATTATCTTCCCACAGCCGCTATCACGGAAGCTGGGAGTATAAAGTGCCTTGGATGTATGGAGAAGAGGCAGTGGAGGTTACACGCACCTTTACAAAATTGAAACTGAGTTTAATGCCATATTTAATTGCTCAATCTGTATATACTGCAGAAAAAGGGATACCTATGATGAGACCAATGGTTTTAGAGTTCCCAGATGATATATCCACTCATACTTTAGATCGTCAATACATGCTCGGAGATAATCTATTAGTAGCACCAATTTTTAGAGAAGACGGCAAAGTTAATTTTTATGTCCCAGAGATAAAAGGTGTTTGGACCAATTATTTAACAGGAGAATTATATGAAGGTGGTCATTGGTATGAGCAATCGTATGATTATTTTACACTGCCGTTATTGGTCCGCCCAAATAGCATTATTATCGAAGGAAGCTGCAAGGAACAAGCAGTATATGATTATACGGAAAAGCCGAAGATTCACGTATTTGATTTACATGAAAACCAACTCCTTTCAGCTGCAATATATAGCAAAGATGGGGAAAAACAAGCGAATGTCATGGTATCGAAAAAGCACGGGCGGTATGAAATAGAGGTTACTGGCATAAATAAATATGAAATTATTTTACATGGAGTAACGGATATTCCTCCAGCCCCAGAAGTGAAGGTAGAAAATAATTCCACCCGGATTATTTCATCAAAACAAAAATGGACACTTGGCTAAACGAGTAGAAGGGTTAAGGAAAAGGAAGGGACAGAAGTTATGTACCATAAACAATTGGATGACTTTCCAGCCGATTTTCTATGGGGAGCTGCATCTGCTGCGTACCAAATTGAAGGAGCTTGGAATGTTGATGGAAAAGGACCGTCTATTTGGGATACTTTCTCTAAAATAAAAGGAAAAACATATGAAGGAACAACTGGAGATGTAGCCGTCGATCATTATCATCTATACAAGGATGATGTGAGATTGATGGTAGAAATGGGTTTAAAGGCATATCGCTTTAGCATTTCTTGGAGCAGAGTAATCCCAGATGGAGACGGTCAGGTGAATGAAGCAGGTTTATTATTTTATGAAAGATTAGTAGATGAGTTATTGGTTAATAAGATTGAACCGGTTATCACTCTTTATCACTGGGATTTACCACTATCATTACAGGAGCGCTTTAATGGCTGGGAGTCTCGAGAAACAATTAAAGCCTTTAAAAAATATTGTGAAGTGTTATATCGTAGATTGGGAAAAAAGGTTACTTACTGGGTATCCATGAATGAACAAAATGTTTTCACCACACTTGGTTACCGATGGGCCATACATCCACCTGCGGTTACCGATTTAAAAAGAATGTATGAAGCCAATCATATTATTAATCTTGCAAATGCGGAAGCAATTAAGTTATTTCATGAAATAGTACCGAATGGAAAGATCGGACCAAGTTTTGGGTATGGACCGATGTACCCTTTAAATGCAGATCCAGCTAATGTATTAGCTGCAGAAAATGGCGAGGCATTTAACAATGATTGGTGGCTAGATGTATATTGTAAAGGAACTTATCCAAAGTTTGTCAAGAAACAACTAGAGAGACTTGGAATTGCTCCCACCGTTTTGAAAGAAGATGAAATTTTATTAAAATCCGCTAAACCAGACTTTTTAGGTATTAATTATTACCATGGTGGTACAGCACAGCAAAATCGACTGGAGCTTGCTGACAAGAATGGCGAAAAAGAATTTTCAGGAACTGATCCATATTTAATGCAGCCTAAAAGCGGCCAAGCAGTATCTCCAGAGATTCCGATGTTTAATGCAGTCGACAATCCATATTTGCAAAAGACAGATTGGGGATGGGAAATAGATCCAATTGGTTTTCGAATCGCATTAAGAAGAGTACAGGCAAGATATGATTTACCAATTTTTATTACTGAAAATGGCTTAGGTGCTATTGACACAATCGCTGAGGATGGCCGCATAAAGGATCATTACCGTATTGATTATTTAAAAAAGCATATAATAGAAATGAAAAAAGCAATAACAGATGGAGTGGACATTATCGGGTATTGCGCATGGTCCTTTACTGATTTATTAAGTTGGTTGAATGGATATAAAAAACGTTACGGTTTTGTTTTTGTAAATAGAACGGAGCATGAAGAAAAGGATTTAAGAAGGATACCGAAAGAAAGCTATTATTGGTATAAGCAGCTTATTTTAGAAAATGGTATGTCGATTAAATAGCGGAAAACAACCCCCTGTTTTAAAGAAATTAATAAATATACTTAACTCAAACTTCTATTTCCAAAAAATAAGAGTTTGTCTACAGTCTAAGAGTAGGATAAATATAAATTATCCTACTCTTAGTTTTTGGCCAGGGTAAATTTTGTCTACATTTTTCAATTGATTCCATTCCTTTATTTTTCCCGCACTTGTATGAAAATTTTTTGCTATTCGGCTGACTGTATCTCCTTTTTTCACCACATAATAGACAGCCTTTTGGGATGGTATTTTAATTTTTTGTCCGACATTGATGATATCTTGGTTTTCTATCTGGTTAAAAGCACGTAGAACTTTAATTGTTGTCTCATATTTTCTGCTAATTTGATACAGGGTATCTCCTTTTTTTACAATATATTCTGTATTACGTGAGGGGGTTGTATTAGAATCTGATTCGAAATATGGTAATGGATTGACTGCGTTAGATTTATTGATATTCCAACGACCAATGTGTAATTCAAAGTGCAAATGCTGACCTGTTGATTCTCCTGTACTCCCCATAATGCCAATAACTTGTCCTTTTTTTACATAATCGCCAACCTTCACTTTTCGAGATCCTCTTTTCAAATGCGCATACACTGTTTCATATTCTTGTCCAGATATTTTATGAAGAATCATAATGCATTCTCCGTAACTCGCCGAGTAATAGGATCTGCTGACAATCCCGTCAGCACAAGCTTTAATTGCATTGACGCCATTGTGGGCAAAATCTATCCCAAAATGCATGTTTTTACCAGTTGCACGAAATTCGTTTGATATATATGTCACGGAAGTTGGTTTAGAAAACATATCATATCACCTCATGATAGCATATGATGAAGTGCTTATAATTGGTTGGACTTTCCCTTTTTATTTCTTAGAAGGCATATCCCATAATCGCAGCAATTTTTCTAGGGATATCGGTGTTATCTAAAACACCATGAAATTCTTCTGCTCCTGTCCCAACTGCAAATACAACAATCATATTGCTTGTATGGCCGCCTGTTGAACTAAGCTGCTGGGTGAGTGAATCTACAATTCCTGCATGATAATGGTTCGCGATAATAGTGCCAATTTTCCAGTCCATTTGTTGTTCTCGATATACTTGTCCGTTATTTACTTTCGGATTTATTTGCAGCTGAAGCAGCTCATCTTTCCTGAGGTCTATTCCAGCATAGTCTTTAAAAACTTTCTTTATGCTTTTTGCCGTATAGCCATTATTTGTTTTTTTCTTTATTAATTGCTGAGCCATATAATGAGGGGACGCTGAAACCTTTTTTAAACCACTAATATCTAACGCTTCTGTAGCAGATATGCCCATTGTTTCGTGATCTGCTGCAACAACAACCAATGTATCGTTTCTTTTCTTCGCCCATTCCACACAGTACTTAACCACTTCATCAAATGCAACTGTTTCTTTCCATATACCAGTTATATCAGAAGCATGTGAGGCGTGATCTATTCGACCTCCTTCAATCATTGCAAAAAATCCTTTTTGTTCACTTGATAGCACGTCTAATCCCTTTTTCGTCATTTCCTCTAATGTTGGTTCGGTTGTTTTGATATGACTTCTATCAAGTTGAAAATTCAAATGAGCATCACCGAATAATCCAAGCCATTTTTGGGACTTCGTTTTTTCTAATTCCTCAGCAGTTGTTAGAAAATCATATCCAGCTTTTTTATAAGCATCTATAAGATCTGTTCCCCGTTTATCCTTATGAGTAAAATATTTTTTGCCTCCTCCCATGATAATATCCACCTTATTACTCAATTGTTGTTTAGCAATTTCCTCCTGATCAGCCCATCTATTATTGACGCTTGCGGTAAAGCTGGCAGGTGTGGCATCTGTAACAGAATTTGTTGTGATGATGGCCGTTTTTTTTCCATCTCTTTTAAATTTGTCTAAAATACTATCTACATTTTTTCCTTCTGCTGTAATACCAATCATTCCATTATTTGTTTTCCTTCCAATGGCAAGAGCTGTCCCTCCGGCAGCAGAGTCTGTTACCCGATTATTGCTAGATGAAGTATGAACAATGGCGGTATGGGGAAGCGTTTCTATAAAAAGTCTCCCATTTGCTCCATGTTCAAATAATCGAGCAATCTCCATTTGTCCAACTCCCATACCATCGCCGATGAGCAAGATAACATTCTTTGGTTTCCTCTTTTGTTCCTTACTGAAAGCAGGCTTTTCTGTTCTTGGTTGCATGGAAAGAACAAGAACAAAACTTAGACTTATGGAAATAAAGACGAGAAGCAGCTTTTTCATGTTTTTTTCCCTCCCTACTTTTGGTTTTTAATTAGGTATAGCATTTGAAAAAAAGTGGTTTTTTAACCATGTATAACTCAATTGTCTGAAGTCAGCAGATTTTTGTATGTAGTGGAGGTTAGGATAGACGTTCTTTCCCAAAGAATGCATAAATGGCAGAATGTATGATAAAGAGAGTCTACTCTTGGGAAATCAGCTGAAATTCCTTGCAAGGTAGGGATAAACTGCAATAATCAGAAGGAGAAACGTAGATAGAAAGGGAATTATTTAGTTTATCGGAGTAAATAAAGGGAGAGAAGATTATGAGTAAATCATTTATTGAACAAGTACATTATATTAGAATTCCTGTAAAAGATTTAGAACTGTCTGCAAGATGGTATAGAGATGTATTAGGGCTCCAGTTACTAAACAATACGGGGGAACTTGCTATTTTAAAAGTAAATGAAGGACCTTTCTTACTTATCTTAGTTCCTACCAACGATGAAACATTTGCACATTTTACAATTGATAATGAAGAAGAATTTAGCATTGGCTTTACAAGTCCACAGTTATCTGAGTTTCATCAACACTTAATGGACAATCAAGTTAAGGTAGAGGATATAAAGGAAGACAATGGTCACTTCTTTTTCCATTTTTATGACCCAAATGGTAATAAGCTTCAAGTCCACTGGTAAGATGAACATAAATTAAATTATCTTTTCCTTAATGAAATAAGATGAGGGTGGGACAAAACAAAATAAATAATGGATAAAGACGAACAATCTAAATTTAGTGGTGAATCCAATTCGTTCCATTGCGTTACAGACACTCCCTTTCCGCGGGGAGCAACCTAAGCCTCCTCGGCAAGCCTGTGGGGTCTTAGGCTTTGCTCTATTTCCCGCAGGAGTTGAGTGTCTTCCACTCCATTTCACTCCGTTTTTAAAGAGTATTTTCGTTCCAACATTTTTTTCAAAAGAAAATAAATGGAGCAGCCTGAATACACGGAGACTCCTATGGGAGCTGCGAGAAAGTCCAAGACCCCGCAGGAATGAGGAGGCTTGGCGCTCGCCCCATGGAAAGCGAAGTGTATTCAGGCTGCGGGTGATTACCACATACCTTCTTTCTTAAAATAATAAAAAAACACAAACAATTATACGAATTTTTTTTAGTGTGTACGTATAATTGTTCGGGGTTAGATTTGGTTGAAATACTTATGTCCCACTCCCATATTTTTTTGCCTGAAAAAACAACCTTCGAATACTTGTACCTCAACCATTCTCCTAAAAACAATCAGAAAAAATAGCTGAATTAATGGGGAGATGACATAAAAAATGAAGACAAGCATACATTTTAATAAGTCATCCTATATATGTCATTACAAAGCAGCCAATCTAAACTAGGAAATTTCATTAAGGAGGAACTATTGTGAATACTATCTATTCTTTTTTGCCTAAAGCAATCGAAAATCTTATTCTCACAATCCCTCCATCAGAAAGATTAGGGATGGAAGAGATTCGAGTACGCATAGGTAGACCTTTAGAAGTATTTATAAATGGACGGTCTATCTTTTTTCCGTTTATTGTTTCGAAAGAGGATGGAAACCAATTATTGAATAAAATCAGCCAGTATTCCGTTTATACAATGGAAGAAGAATTGAAAAGAGGATATATCACGGTTCAAGGTGGACATCGGATTGGCCTAGCAGGCAAGGTCATTTTACAAGATAGCAAAGTTAAGGCAATAAGGGACGTAGCATCTTTTAATATTCGAATTGCAAAGGAGCAAATTGGCATAGCAAATCCATTTATTCCTTATTTATATGATAAAGGGAAATGGCGTCATACGATGATTATTGGTCCTCCACAGACCGGGAAAACGACTTTATTGAGAGATATTGCTAGATTGATTTCATCGGATGCGGATAATTCTTTAATAAAACCAGCAAAAGTAGGAATTGTGGATGAGCGATCTGAAATTGCCGGATGCCTGGATGGTATTCCACAAATGACATTTGGTCCTCGTGTAGATGTACTGGATGCTTGTCCAAAAGCAGAAGGAATGATGATGATGATTCGCTCCATGAGTCCAGACGTCCTCATAGTGGATGAGGTTGGTCGGAAAGAGGATGAAGAAGCAATACTAGAAGCAGTCAATGCAGGTATTCAATTAATAATGACAACACATGGTTCAAGCTTGGAAGAAGTAAAAAAACGACCAATGCTTTCTAGCATGATAAAAATGGGCATATTCGAACGATATATTGAATTAAATAGAAGGAAAGGTCCTGGGACTGTAACAGCGATAAAAAATGGACAAGGCCAGTTATTGATGGATGAAATGAAGGTGAAATAAATGATTAAAATAATTGGGGCAATCTTGATCCTTGCTTCTACAAGCTGGGGTGGAATGGAATTTTCCAAGCTATTAAGTCAAAGACCGAAGCAAATACGCGCATTAAAATCTGCCCTGCAATCTTTGGAAGCGGAGATTATGTATGGACATACCCCCTTGCATGAAGCAAGCAGACGCTTAGCTGAACAATTAAATGAACCATTACGTTCCTTTTTTGCCGGTTTTGCAGAACGCTTGCTTAAAGAGGATACAACGGTGAAAGAGGCATGGACAGCCTCTTTGCATGAGATTTGGAAAAAAACAGCGATGAAGGATTCAGAATTAGAAATTATGAAACAATTTGGAGAAACATTAGGAAGGCATGATCGTTTTTCTCAGCAGAAGCAGATCATGTTAACACTTACCCATCTGGAAAGAGAAGAAGAGGAAGCAAGGGAAATACAAGGGAAATATGAAAAAATGATAAGGAGCTTAGGATTTCTTTCGGGTCTGCTGATTGTCATTTTATTGATGTAGTTTAGGAGGAGACTTTTATGGGTTTAGAGGTCGATATTATATTCAAAATCGCTGGTGTTGGAATCGTTGTTGCTTTTTTACACACAATCCTCGACCAAGTCGGCAAAAAAGAATATGCACAGTGGGTCACATTATTTGGATTTATTTACATTCTATTTATGGTAGCGAATATTGTAAATGACTTATTCCAGAAAATTAAAGCAGTATTTTTATTCCAAGGGTAAGGGAGGATATCATCATTGAAATTCTTCAAATAGTTGGAATTGCACTTGTTTCCACATTTTTAGCACTTGTTGTAAAAGAACAAAAGCCAAATATCGCCTTTTTATTAGTTGTTTTTGTCGGGTGTGCCATCTTTCTTTTTCTTGTAGACCAAATAGCTGCAATCATTCAAATGGTGGAAAGGATAGCATTGAATGCAAAAGTAAATACCGTTTATGTCGAAACGATTCTAAAAATAATTGGTATTGCCTATATTGCAGAATTTGCTGTGCAAATTACAAAAGATGCTGGACAAGGATCGATAGCATCTAAGATTGAACTAGCAGGGAAGATATTGATATTGGCAATGGCTGTTCCGATTTTAACCGTCTTAGTAGAAACTATTTTAAATATGATTCCCAATTAACTTAGGAAACCGCTTATTTCGAGGTGAAAAAATTGAAAACAAAGTTGAAAGTCGTCCTACTCGTTATGGCAGCTCTCTTTTTTCTATATCAACCGATTGTACAAGCCTCACCTCATGAATCACAAGACTCACAAGAAGCAGAAGCAGCAGAAGAAATAAAGGAAGAAGGAATGGACCCCACAAAAATAGTTGAATCTCAACTAGAATCTCTGGATCTTAATGAATTAACAACTTTTTGGGATTCCATCAAAACAGAGTATGGTGGATTTCTGCCAGAAAGTCAAAAAGGCAGTCTATATGATTTTATGACAGGGGATAAAAGCTTTGATTTACAAGGCTTCTTCCATGGGATACTTCAATTTGCTTTCCACGAGATTATTGTAAATGGCAAATTATTAGGTTCGTTAATTCTACTGACTATTTTTAGTGTCATGCTTCAAATGCTTCAGAATTCATTTGAGAAAAGCTCCATCAGTAAGGTAGCATACGCGATTGTCTTTATGGTTTTAATAATTCTTGCATTAAATAGCTTCCATGTTGCTATCACTTATGCAAGTGATGCTATTTCGAAAATGACCCATTTTATATTAGCCTTTGTCCCGTTATTGCTTGCCCTTATGGCAGCCTCTGGCGGCGCCATATCTGCTGCCTTCTTTCATCCAGTTATCTTATTTTTGATGAATACAAGCGGTATGTTAATTGAATATATTGTGCTGCCCCTATTATTCTTATCAACCCTGCTTCATGTTGTCAGCAGTTTGTCCGAGCAATATAAAGTTACTCAGCTCGCCAATTTGCTGCGTAATATTAGCATTGGGATTTTGGGTATTTTCTTAACAATCTTCTTAGGAGTAATTTCTGTGCAAGGAGCATCATCTGCAATCACAGATGGAATTACAATTAAAACAGCTAAGTTTGTAACTGGTAATTTCATCCCGGTGATTGGACGGATGTTTACCGATGCAACAGATACGGTCATTAATGCTTCATTATTATTAAAAAACACGGTTGGAATCGCAGGAGTTGTTATTCTCCTTCTTCTCGTAGCATTTCCTGCCATAAAGATTTTAATGATTTCCTTTATCTATAAATTTGCAGCAGCCATTCTCCAGCCAATTGGCGGCGGGCCAGTTATTAAATGTTTAGATGTTATTAGTAAAAGTGTCATTTATGTCTTTGCGGCACTTGCAATTGTATCCCTAATGTTTTTTCTAAGCATTACAGTGATCATTGTTGCCAGTAATCTGACGATGATGGTTAGGTAAAAAGGGGGCGAAAGAATGAATTTTATTACAGAATGGGTAACAAATATTATTCTCTTTATACTGTTAGCAACGGTTGTGGATATGCTATTGCCTAACTCTACTTTTCAGAAATATGCAAAGATGGTCGCAGGCCTGCTCCTAATAACCGTCATTTTAACACCTGTATTTAAGCTGATATCCAGTGACTTTGAAGCCGTGTTTTCAGCTAGTGCAATGGGTGAACCTGAACAAAAAAATATGAATAATTCCATTGATTTAAAAAAAAGAGAAATACAAGCCTCACTTGATGAATATACATTAAATAAAATGGCTGTCCAATTAAAAGAGGATGCAAATGAGGAGTTGATAGCAAATTACGGAATGGAGATTAATTCAATTCAATTATCAATTGACAAAGAAAAGGAGGGTGGCTTTCCTGCAAATCTAACTGAAATGGTTATTCATATGAAGGAAAGCCAGGATCCCAATAATGTTGTGGAAGCTGTAAGCCCTGTTCGAATTGATACACAGCAACCTCTTCTTGATAAAAAGGAAACAAAACAAATGGACACAGAAAGTATTATTTCCTTTCTTTCTGAAAAGTGGGAAGTGCGAAATGATGCAATTGTAATTATGTACGAAGGAGGGGAGGAGGGGAAAAATGGATAAAAAGGACAAAGGGCCATTAAGCTGGTTGAAAAATATTCTGTCAAATGACGGAAACGAAAAAAAACAAGGGAAAACCACTTATATTGTCATCGTTGTATTATTTGGAGTCGCCATTATGCTGTTAAGCAATATGTTCTTTAAAGACAATAATAAAGCTCAAGAAGTCGCTGCTTATAATAATGAAGCTTCTTCTGAAGAGGCGGAAGAGACATTTGGGCAAAAAGCCAATAGTAGTAATTTAACTATTGCTGATTATGAAGAACAATATAAAAAAGAAATTAAAGAAGCAATATCAGCGATAGCAGGGGTTAAGGATGCAATTGTCTATGTAAATATAGAGGGATCAGAAAAGAAAGTATATGAAAAAAACCAATCCCAAACGATCCAGAAAACAGAAGAAAAGGATACACAGGGAGGTAATCGAAATGTGGAAGAAACATCGAATGAAGAAACAGTTGTATTAGTACCAAATGGAGATAAACAAGTTCCGATTGTAGTGGAGACGATGAAACCTAAAATAGCCGGGGTTCTCGTTGTTGCAAAAGGAGCTGGAGATATAAAAGTAAAAACAATGATTGTTGAAGCAGTTACTCGGGCGCTGGATGTTCCTAGTCATAGAGTTTCTGTACAACCTAAACAAAACTAAGGGGGAAGAATAGATGTTATTAAAAAAGCAAACGGTATGGTTGTTAACAATGTTAAGCTTGGTAGTTGTGTTGTCGGTATACTATATTACTTCACCGGAATCCCGATTAAATGAATTTGCAGCAACAGAGGAAGATAATAATAAAGCAAAGAGCAATGATGCAGAAGAAGCAGCCAAAGATAGCAAAGGAGAAAGCACAGTTACTACTACAGATTCTGAAGCAGTATTTGAACAAATGCGCCTAGATTTAATGGAACAACGTGACAAAATGAAAGAAGAGTTAGTAACCATTCAAGGATCTAAAGATAAAACAGCAGAAGAAAAAAATGAAGCTACTGAAAAAATCAATGAACTTCAAGAAATGACAGATAATGAAAAGATAATGGAAAGCCTTATTAAAGCAGAAAACTATGATGATGTACTTGTTCAGACTGCTGATGATGGCACAGTAAAAGTAACAGTGAAAGCAGAAGAACTTTCCGCAGATGCTGCCAATGAAATCGTTCAGCTTGTCCGCAAAAATATGGATGCACCAAATGCAAATGTTGCGGTAAAAATTGATCCGAAATAAATAGAGATATGAAGCAGCAAGGACAAGAAGAGGGGAAAAGCGAATAGTACGTTTAAAACTGTAGATCACTGCTAGTAAGTGACTACAGTTTTTTAAATAGATCAGCACGAGTAGCAGGAAGATAATGAAGCTTTCTCCTCAACATATCTTATCTCTTTGGAGAAATTCAGTTAAGCGTATTTGAAAGTGAGATTAGATAATTCGAAGAGCAGCAGTCTCATTTAAGAAAATAGCATGGAATTTTAAAACGACGGTTATGAGGGGAAAACTTCCGATATTCTTTCAGAAGCTTTCCTCCTCACGATAATTAATTTTTGCTCTTTTTTTAAAGTAAATATAATAGTAAGCGATTTCGGATAATTGGTCAGCTTTAATTAGTTATTTTAAAAAGATAGTGGTATGATAAGTAGGTAGAAAGAGAGATGATTTCCTACAGATTTAGCTTTCTGAGAAAAATTTGAAAAAAGATTTAGTAGCAAAAAAGTCATGTTTTAAAGATGCATATTGAATTATCATAAGGTCTTATCGTATGATATTAGTATCTAGTCCTAATAGAATGATTTAAGGGGTGCAATTATATGTTAAAGATTTCAGAAATAAAAGAACTAATAAAATTAATAGATGAATCGACTATTAGCAATTTTTTATATGAACAAGATGGTGTGAAAGTTGAAATTCAAAAGAACGTTGGGGAAATAGTAGCACAAGCTCCAGTTGTGACAAAAACCATTCAACAACAAGAAGCCAAAGCAACAAAAGAGGTAGCAGTAGAAAGTGTAGTTGCAGACACACCTGTTAAATCAAGTGATGATAACTTACATAAAATTACTTCTCCAATGGTAGGAACTTTTTATCAATCAGCCTCTCCAGACTCTCCTTCATTTGTAAAAGTGGGGGATAAGGTTACAAAGGATTCTGTTGTTTGTATCGTAGAAGCGATGAAGCTATTTAACGAAATTACAGCAGAAGTAGATGGCGAAATTGTAGAAATCCTTGTAAAAGATGGAGAACTTGTTGAGTACGGGGAACCATTATTCCTAGTAAAGGCGTAACAAAGAGGGGTTAATCCATGATAAAAAAACTATTAATCGCAAATAGAGGAGAAATAGCTGTTCGTATTATCAGAGCTTGTCGGGAGCTGGATATTCAAACGGTAGCTATATACTCAGAAGCAGATCGTGAGGCTTTACATGTCCAAATCGCAGATGAAGCATATTGTGTTGGACCAAAAGCTTCAAAAGACAGTTATTTAAACTTTACAAACATAATTAGTGTAGCAACTTTAACAGGATGTGATGCTATCCATCCTGGATATGGTTTTTTAGCAGAGAACGCTGACTTTGCAGAACTTTGCAGAGATTGCAAAATCACGTTTGTAGGACCTAGTCCAGAGGCTATTAATAAAATGGGGACAAAAGATGTTGCAAGAGAAACAATGCGTCAGGCAGGTGTGCCAATTGTACCTGGTTCCCAAGGCATTATTAAAGATGTAGAAGAGGGAATGGAATTAGCAAAAGAAATAGGATATCCAGTAATTATTAAAGCTACAGCAGGTGGCGGTGGTAAAGGTATCCGTGTAGCCAAAACAGAAGAAGAGTTGATTAAGGGGATTAACATTACCCAGCAAGAAGCATTAACGGCGTTTGGAAATGCAGGTGTATATTTAGAAAAATATATCGAGGACTTCCGCCATGTTGAGGTACAAGTGCTTGCTGATAATTATGGGAATGTCATTCACTTGGGCGAAAGAGATTGCTCGATTCAGCGAAGATTACAGAAGCTGTTGGAAGAAACACCATCTCCAGTATTAACTGAAGAAATGCGGGCGAAAATGGGAGATGCTGCTGTAAAAGCTGCAGCTGCAGTAAATTATACAGGTGCAGGAACTGTTGAATTTATCTTTGATTATCAGAATCAAGCATTTTACTTCATGGAAATGAATACTCGTATTCAAGTAGAACACCCAGTAACAGAAATGGTAACAGGTATTGATTTAATTAAAGAACAAATACTAGTTGCATCAGGTAAACCTCTTGAACATAATCAAAAGGATGTTACATTTACTGGCTGGGCAATTGAATGCCGTATCAATGCAGAAAATCCTGCGAAAAATTTCATGCCTTCACCAGGGAAAATTAAGATGTATTTACCGCCAGGTGGTTTAGGAGTACGTATTGATTCAGCTGCTTATCCTGGTTACACGATCCCTCCGTACTATGATAGTATGATTGCGAAAGTGATTGCCTATGGATCTACTAGACAAGAAGCTATTTCCCGCATGAAACGAGCACTGAGTGAATTTGTAATCGAAGGTGTCGATACGACGATTCCGTTTCACTTAAATCTCCTTAATCATGAAAAGTTTGTGGCAGGCAACTTCAACACAAAGTTTTTAGAAATGTATGATTTAATGAAATCAGAAGATTAAAAGGAGGAATAGGTAATGAGCGAAACAACAAGTTTAGAAATGAACCAAGAGTATACTGGTCTAGGAAAAGTAGAAATTGCTCCTGAAGTAATTGAGGTTATCGCAAGTATTGCTGCTTCTGAAGTAGAAGGTGTTGCACAAATGAGAAGCAATTTTGCATCTGGTGTTGTGGAAAAGTTCGGGAAAAAGCTCCATAACAAAGGTATAAAAGTCGACCTCAGTGAAGAAGGAATAAAAGTGGAAGTATTTTGTGTAATGAATTTTGGTGTATCTATTCCTC
Organism: Niallia sp. M35; assembly: GCF_050971705.1. Classification (NCBI taxonomy): domain Bacteria; kingdom Bacillati; phylum Bacillota; class Bacilli; order Caryophanales; family Bacillaceae; genus Niallia; species Niallia sp. M35. The sequence continues at coordinate 96,892 of NZ_JBPCEP010000014.1, read as the reverse complement.
ATGTTGCTCAGCAAATTCAAGATAACATTCGTCAAACGTTAATCAATATGACTGGCTTGGAAACAGAGGAAGTAAATATTCATATTGTTGGTGTTCAGTTCGAAACAGCAAAACAAGAACCTGAATTACAGCAAGAAATGTAAGGAATATTACTCCCGAAAATTAGCATAGAATGACTTTAAATAACAAAGGCTGAACAGGAAAGAACAAAATAGTAACTAATAGGTCTTACTCTTAGTTGCTATAAGTTTTTTCTATGGACAGTCTTTGTTTTTGTGAGAATGACCAGAATAGTAAACTAATTATAGGTTTTTTTCTTGTAAGATAGAGTTTTGTTTTTATTTATGCTATTATTCATGTAGCATAGCTAAATAGGTTGTCTTAAACCTATGGAAGGATTTTAAAGGAGCTTAAATAATGAAGAGAAGAACTGCCAGAGAAAAGGCCTTACAGGCACTATTTCAAATTGATATTAGTGATATAGACAAAGAAACAGCAATAGAGCATGTATTAGAAGGAGAAAAATCTGATCCCTACCTTACAAAATTAGTGGATGGGGTATTAAATAATCAAGTTTCTATTGATGAAACCATAAAGCAATATTTAGAAAATTGGACGTTAGAAAGAATTGCAAATGTAGACCGAAACATTCTACGTCTTGCCACATATGAAATGATTTATGGACAAGCAGATGATGTACCTGTAAATGTTGCGATTGATGAAGCTGTTGAGATTGCCAAACTTTATGGTGATGATCAATCTGGTAGATTTGTTAATGGATTATTATCAAAGATAAAAGAAAATCAGTAATATTAAGAGAAACGTTGGTTTGATGAAAAAGACTGATTAGTGGACAATGTAAATCTATTTTGGAATATCAGCAAATATGATTTGTTATCATCCTAAATTGTTTCCTTCTATAACCTATAAACATGAATGATTAAGGGATGTGGTGTACGATACTACACCCCTTTTTCCATCCTGTATAAGGAGTTTTTATAAATGGAATCACGGTATTTAACGGTACATGCTTTGACGAAATACATAAAAAGAAAATTTGATGCAGATCCTCATTTACAGCAAGTCATGGTAAAAGGCGAAATATCCAATTTTAAGCAACATTCAAGTGGGCATATGTATTTCACCTTAAAAGACGAGAAAGCCAGAATTTTAGCAGTTATGTTTGCCCGGAATAATCAGCAAATGAAGTTTACGCCTGAAAATGGGATGAAAGTGCTGATTAAAGCAAGTGTTACCGTTTATGAATCAAGCGGGCAATATCAAATGTATGTGGTGGATATGCAGCCAGATGGCATTGGTCAGCTCTATCTTGCTTATGAACAGTTGAAAGCTAAATTGGAACAAGAAGGATTGTTTCTTGCAGACCATAAACAGGCAATCCCTAAATATCCGAAAACCATTGGTGTTATTACCTCACCGACCGGAGCTGCGATTAGAGACATTATTACAACCATTAAAAGACGCTACCCTATTGCAAACATCCAAATCTATCCTGCGTTAGTACAAGGTGAAGCAGCGGCTCCTTCTATTGTAAAGGCAATTCAACGGGCGAATGAACAGGAGTCTCCTGCAATTGATGTCCTCATAGTAGGCAGGGGCGGCGGTTCCATTGAAGAATTATGGGCTTTTAATGAAGAAATCGTTGCCAGAGCCATTTTTACTTCCAGAATTCCCATTATTTCTGCTGTCGGTCACGAAACAGACTTTACCATTGCAGATTTCGTTGCAGATATGCGTGCACCGACACCAACTGGTGCAGCAGAGCTTGCTGTTCCTCATATCGATGAGCTAGTTGAACGAATTTATTCTAGACAAAGCCGTTTAATAAGAGGGATAAAAGAAAAAGTAGAATTGCAAAAGTTACGTTTAAATAGAATTCAACGTTCCTATGCTTTTCGTTATCCTAAGGTTTTATACGATCAAAAAATGGAGCAATTAGACAAACAGACAGAATTATTAATACGAAATGTACAAAGAGTTTTTGAGCAAAAGAATAATCAGCATCAATTAATACAAAAGCAGCTAGTAAGAAATCACCCACATCAATATGTGATGAAGGCACAACAAGATTTGGCTAATTTACAAAAAAATATGATTCGTAATACGGAGCTAATTCTTCAAACTAAAAAGCAGTCTTTTCTTTCGACAATAGGAAAGATGGATGCATTAAGTCCGTTGAAGATAATGGAAAGAGGCTACAATGTAGCATATGATCAAAATGGGAAATTAATAGCCAGTATAAAGCAAGTTAAGCCTAAGGAGCATATTGAATTAAACTTGGCCGATGGTACGGTACAGGCAGAAATTATGGAGATAAAGGAGAGATAAACATGGCAACTAATCGAGAAAATAAGCCAACCTTTGAAGAAGCGATGGAAGAATTAGAACGAATCGTTGAAAAACTAGAAGAAGGAGACGTTCCTTTAGAAGAGGCTATCAACACGTATAAAAAAGGAATGGAGCTTTCTAAATACTGTCATGAAAAATTAAAAAATGTCGAAGAACAATTAGCGGAAGTAGTGCTAGAAAACGGCAAAAAACAACCTTTTTCTATCGCTGAGGAGGAATAACACTTGAATAAAATTTCTTTGTCAGCATTTACAAAAGACTATAAAGAAGTACTAGAAAAAGAATTAAAGAAAAATGTCGAGAAGCTTAATGCTCCTTCCAGTTTAAAAGATTCCATGCTCTATTCCTTAAATGCAGGGGGGAAGAGAATCCGACCACTGCTTTTATTTGCTACCCTCAAAGCATTTGGAAGAGATCCACTTGAAGGTTTGCTGCCAGCGACTGCCATTGAAATGATTCATACTTATTCTTTGATTCATGATGATTTACCAAGTATGGATGATGATGACTTGCGGAGAGGCTTACCGACGAATCATAAAGTTTACGGAGAAGCGACTGCTATTTTAGCAGGTGATGCACTTCTTACATATAGTTTTCAAATCATGACATATATGACAAACCAGAATATCCCATCCGATAAGATTCTTGCTAGTATTGGCTTTTTAGCAAAAGCAGCTGGAGCAGAAGGGATGGTAGGTGGACAAGTTGCTGATATTGAAGGGGAAAGCAAGACGTTAAATCAAAGTGATCTTGAACATATACATCTACATAAAACAGGAAAGCTATTAGAAGTAAGTATCATAATTGGCGCGTTATTAGCAGATGCTACTAGCACGGAATTGGAAACATTAAAACGTTTTGCTTATCATCTAGGCTTAGCCTTCCAAATTAGAGACGATATTCTCGATTTAGAAGGGGATGAAGAAGTGATTGGAAAGCCAATTGGCAGCGATACGGATAACCATAAAAGCACCTATCCGAAAATATTAACAATGGATGGAGCAAAAAAAGAATTAGAGCTGCATATTAAACAGGCTAAAGACCTTCTTTCCGGTTTGAATTTTGATCGTTTCCTATTAGAAGAAATTACAGATTTAATTGGCTATAGAAATAATTAAAATATCCTTACTAAACGGTTTAAAAGCTTTTTATAGATGGTATATAATAAAACTAAGCGAAATATATATTAGGAAATATTATTTAGAATAACGAATAACACATATTAGGGTGTCTCAATATTTGACATTGCTAATGCTTTTTCAAAAGATAAATTTGTAAAAAGCACTAGTGATGTTCCGCTTTGAGGCATCCTTCTTTTAAGCGCGAAAGTACTCTGTTTGCTAACTATGTAGAATTACTACTATTATCAGTGAAGAAATGGTATAATACATATTTAATAATACGAATAAATTAGGTTTTTTGATAAAAATAAGGTATTCTAATATATAATACGATCTTGATAAATGAAATGGTTAAACGGAAGGAAGATATACCAATTAGTCAGTATTTTTCATCGCTTTATTGGTTATATACTGAATGAAAGTGAGTTGTTACAAATGGATTTAATGTCTATAGAAAATCCAGCTTTTTTAAAAGGATTATCGAACGAGGAACTGAATAGCCTTAGTGAAGATATCCGTCACTTTTTAATTAATAGACTTTCTCAAACTGGCGGCCATATTGGTCCGAACTTAGGAGTGGTGGAATTAACCATTGCTCTTCATAAATGTTTTGATAGTCCAAAAGATAAATTTCTTTGGGATGTAGGTCATCAATCTTATGTTCACAAAATATTAACTGGCCGCGCAAAGGATTTTGATACGCTTAGACAATATAAAGGCTTAAGCGGTTTTCCAAAAATGAATGAAAGTGAGCATGACGTATGGGAAACAGGTCATAGCTCTACTTCCTTATCTGCTGCAATGGGAATGGCTGTTGCAAGAGATTTAAAAAAGGAAGATTCCTATATCATTCCTATTATTGGGGATGGAGCTTTAACAGGCGGGATGGCTCTTGAAGCACTAAATCATATTGGCGACGAAAAGAAAAACATTATTGTTATCTTAAATGATAATGAAATGTCGATTGCTCCAAATGTTGGCGCTCTTCACCAAGTATTAGGAAGATTAAGAACTGCTGGGAAGTATCAATGGGTAAAAGATGAACTAGAAATGCTCTTAAAGAAAATTCCTGCCGTAGGTGGCAAGATGGCCGCAACTGCTGAAAGAATTAAAGATAGTCTTAAATATTTGTTAGTTTCTGGTGTGTTTTTTGAAGAGTTAGGTTTTACGTATTTAGGCCCAGTTGATGGTCATGATTATGACGACTTATTTGAACAGCTAAACTATGCAAAGAAAACATCTGGTCCTGTTTTACTGCATGTCATTACGAAAAAAGGTAAAGGGTTTTCTCCGGCCGAAAAAGATAAAATCGGTACATGGCATGGAACAGGTCCTTATAAGATAGAAACAGGAGATTTTGTAAAACCTGCTATCACTGCACCGGCATGGAGTAAACTAGTGAGTGATACGGTGTTAAAATTGGCAAGACAAGACGATCGAATCGTTGCTGTTACTCCTGCCATGCCCGTTGGCTCAAAATTGGAATCATTTGCAAAAGAATTTCCTAGTCGAATGCTTGATGTTGGGATAGCGGAACAGCATGCTGTAACATTAGCAGCTGGACTTGCCACACAAAAAATGAAGCCGTTTTTAGCTATTTATTCGACGTTTTTACAAAGAGCTTATGATCAGATGCTTCATGATGTTTGCCGTCAGAAATTAAATGTCTTTATTGGCATCGATCGTGCTGGCTTAGTAGGAGCAGATGGGGAAACCCATCAAGGTATTTATGATATTGCGTTTTTACGTCATATGCCAAACTTAGTTTTAATGATGCCTAAAGATGAAAATGAAGGGCAGCACATGGTAAATACGGCAATACAGTACAATGATGGCCCAATTGCAATGAGATTTCCAAGGGGAAATGGCATAGGTGTGGAGCTCGATTCTACATTAAAGACGATTCCAATTGGTACATGGGAAGTATTAAGAGAAGGATCTGATGCAGCAATTCTTACATTTGGCACAACGATTGAAATGGCAATGGAAGCAGCCAACCAGCTTGAATTACAAGGGATTCATGTTAAAGTGGTAAATGCGAGATTCATTAAGCCTTTAGACGAAAAAATGCTTTCTGACTTATTGAAAAAGCAAATACCAATTTTAACGATTGAAGAAGCTATACTGCAAGGCGGATTTGGAAGTTATTGTATCGAATATGCCCATGACCATGGTTTTGGAGCAAATGTAATAGATCGCATGGGAATTCCAGATGAATTTATTGAGCATGGAGACGTAAATTCATTATTAGAAGAAATAAATTTAACAAAAGAGGAAGTTGTAAAAAGAATTTCAGCCATTGCTAGAAAAAAACAAAAGAGGGCTTAGAGCATTCATGAAGAAAGAAAGAATTGATGTATTATTAGTTGAGCAAGGTTTATTCGAAACAAGGGAAAAGGCAAAAAGAGCTGTAATGGCTGGAATAGTCTACTGTGAAGAGAATAGACTAGATAAACCCGGTGAAAAAATAAATGCAGATTCTAAGTTATCTGTTAAAGGAAAGACGCTTCAATATGTGTCAAGAGGTGGCTTAAAGCTTGAAAAGGCACTTAAAATATTTGATGTTGATATGAAAGATAAAGTCTTACTTGATATTGGCTCCTCTACTGGAGGATTTACGGATTGTGCCCTGCAAAATGGTGCGAAACAATCTTATGCATTGGATGTAGGCTATAATCAATTAGCATGGAAGCTTAGACAAGATGAACGTGTGATTGTCATGGAAAGAACCAACTTTCGTTATGTAACTCCTGTCGATTTAAAAGGCGAGATGCCGAATATTGCTTCGATTGATGTTTCTTTTATTTCTCTGAAGCTAATTTTACCAGTCCTAAAGACATTATTAGTTTCCGGCAGTGATGTTATTGCTTTAGTGAAGCCACAATTTGAAGCTGGAAGAGAACAAGTTGGGAAAAAAGGAATTGTCAGAGACCGTAAAGTTCATGAATCTGTTTTAGAAAAAATTATTGATTTCTCTATAAAAGAAGGATATATCGTTAAAAACCTCTCATTTTCACCAATTACCGGCGGAGATGGTAATATTGAATTTTTACTTCACCTCTATTGGGATGAATGTGCAGAGGAAAAAACGCATTATTATCAAATAAAAGAGACGGTAGAAGCGGCACATTCCGAATTGAAAGCAAAAAAAGAAACGGAAGAATAAGCTATGTAAAAAGGGTTTGACTGCAGCAAGAGAACTATTAGTGCGTGGGATGCTAATAGAAAGGTTCTCCATGCAGGCTGACCCTTTTTTGGCTTGTCTAGCATGAATAAAGATAGAGCGGAAATGTATTTTGTTTTCTTTGTTCTTGTAAAAAGACGAACAAACACGGTAAAATAGATAAAAGGAAGCTTGTCTAAAAAAATCGAATGAACGTATGATAAGGAACAAATACTTTTAATAAAAAGTGATACATAAGGAAATAAAAATGATAACCAATGATAAAGGATGGAATATATGAATAAGGGCCAGAGGCATATAAAAATAAGAGAAATCATTACAAATAATGATATTGAAACACAAGATGAATTAGTAGATGAACTGAAAAGTGCTGGATATAATGTAACACAAGCTACTGTATCAAGAGATATTAAAGAGCTGCATTTAGTGAAAGTGCCACTTCAGGATGGCAGATATAAATATAGCTTACCAGCTGATCAGCGCTTTAATCCATTACAAAAATTAAAAAGAATGTTAATGGATTCCTTTGTGAAAATCGATTCAGCTGAAAATTTGCTTGTTCTAAAATCGTTGCCAGGTAATGCACAAGCGATTGGAGCATTAATTGATAATCTTGATTGGGATGAAATATTGGGGACGATTTGTGGAGATGATACCTGTCTAATTATTTGTCGCACTGCAGATGATGGCAAGAAAATTAGTGATCGTTTTCTTGATATGCTTTAATTTGGGGGGACATTAATTGCTAAGTGAATTATCGATTAAAAATTTTGCAATCATTGAAAGTCTATCCATATCCTTTAAAAAGGGGCTGACTGTATTAACTGGTGAAACGGGCGCAGGAAAGTCTATCATTATTGATGCAATCAATTTATTAGTTGGCGGCCGCGGTTCGGCGGAATTTGTTCGGCATGGAGAAGAAAAAGCAGAAATAGAAGGGCTATTTTATATAGAAGACGGTCATCCCTGTTTTCAAAAAATGAATGAGTTTGGTATCGATATAGATGAGGGTGCTATTGTATTAAGAAGAGATATTGCTTTATCTGGTAAGAGTGTCTGCCGAATAAATGGCAAGCTTATCACAATCGCCGTATTAAGAGAAATAGGTTCCACTTTAATTGATATTCACGGTCAGCATGAACATCAAGAATTAATGGATGAAACAAAGCATTTACAGTTGCTGGATACTTTTGCAATGGGAGAATTAGCTCCTGTTTTAGAAGAATATGAAGAAATTTATCGATCTTATACACAAACTCAAAAGAAACTTATGAATTTAACAGAAAATGAACAGCAAATGGCCCAACGACTTGATTTACTACAGTTTCAGTTCAATGAAATTGAAGGTGCTCATTTGAAAATCAACGAAGATGATGAACTGTTAGAAGAAAGAAAGAAATTAAGCAATTTCGAGAAAATTTATGATAGCATACAAACAGGTTATACTGCCCTAAGAGGAGAACAAAAGGGGCTGGACTGGCTTGGCGAGGTTATGGGAAATATGGAGGAAGCTGCAAGCTTAGACACCGAATATAAGGAAATGGCTGAATCTGTCTCCAATAGCTATTATATTTTAGAGGATATTGCAAGACAGATGAGAAGCGCTTTAGATTACCTGGAATATGATCCCGAAAGGCTTAATGAGATTGAAACAAGACTGAATGAAATCAATACCTTAAAACGTAAATATGGAAAAACAGTAGCAGAGATTTTAGAGTATGCTGCGAAAATCGAGGAAGAATTAGAAACATTACAAAACAAAGAAACGCATATCGATTTGTTGGAAAGGGAGTTAGCCTCTCTTAAGAAAGATCTTTTAGTGGAAGCAAAGGAATTGACTGCCTTAAGAAAGAGAGCGGCTCTTCGTCTCACAGATAGTATTCATCAAGAATTAAAAGAACTCTACATGGAAAAGACTGTTTTTGAAGTAAGAATTCATGCAGATGAGAATAATGTTACGAAAAAAGGGATAGACGAAGTGGAATTTTACATTTCTACAAATCCTGGAGAACCATTAAAACCACTATCCAAAATTGTGTCCGGTGGAGAGCTTTCTAGAATGATGCTAGCTTTAAAAAGCATTTTCTCTAAGCATCAAGGAGTGACATCCATCATATTTGATGAGGTTGATACCGGTGTGAGTGGAAGAGTAGCACAAGCAATCGCTGAGAAAATCCACCATGTGTCGGTTGATTCTCAAGTGCTCTGTATTTCCCATCTGCCGCAGGTGGCAGCAATGGCAGATACCCATCTATTTATCGCTAAAAAAATTGAAGATGGCCGCACATCTACGTCTGTAACACCATTAGTGCAGCAAGATAAGGTAAAAGAGATAGGACGAATGATTTCAGGAGCGGAAATTACGGAATTAACAAAAAAACATGCAAAAGAACTGTTAAAATTAGCGCAAAAAGCTAAGAATAAAATATAGACACGTAAAACCTCTGTATATGTGCAGAGGTTTATTTTATTCTTATGAAGAGTTGTCTATTTAATGGTGCATGGGAAACTAATTGCAAAGATTATCCATTATGGGTAGGTATTTAAAATTTTTAACAGTTATAAATGATGCTGTTACAGGCAAACTTATAAATGTAGCCGGAGAAGTAGTGGTGAAAAGAAGCGAGGAGAGTGAAGTGAATTGAAAAGTGATATCCTTAGAAAAATAATTGGTGGGATTCTCCTTGTTTCATTAATATCTTTAGTATGTAATCAATCATTTCAAGAATATCTTCATATCCCAAAAAGCATTACATTGTTTGAAGGACAATCAATGGAGATCAACAATAGTGAGGCGATTTCTGTGACAGCAAATGTAGCAGACGAAGATTCGGTTGTTGCATTAAGTCAAGAAAAAGGGAAATTTTCTTTGCAAGGAAAAGTTAGTGGGAAAGATGAGATGATGCTTGAACTTGCAGGTATTCCAATAAAAAAAGTGGATGTGAATGTTCTTAAAGACTTTAAAGTAATTCCCGGTGGTCAGTCCATTGGGGTGAAACTAAATACTGTTGGCGTACTGGTGGTAGGGCACCATCAGGTTAATACAGAAGAAGGAAAGCAATCACCTGGTGAAAAGGCTGGAATAAAAGTTGGCGATATGATAGTCGAAATAAATGGTATGAAAATAGAAAAAATGGCAGATGTAGCACCTTTTGTTCAAAAAGCAGGCGAAGGAAACAAACCTTTAGATTTAGTTGTAAAAAGAGAGAAAGAGGAGTTTAAAACCAAGTTGATGCCCCTAAAAGAAAAAGGGGATAACACATATAAATTAGGGCTTTATATAAGGGATTCAGCAGCTGGGATTGGAACAATGACTTTCTATCACCCAGACTCCATGAAATATGGAGCGTTAGGACATGTAATCTCAGATATGGATACAAAAAAACCAATCGTTGTGGATGATGGAGAAGTACTAAGATCAACTGTAACAAGTATTGAAAAAGGAAGTAATGGAAATCCTGGTGAAAAATTAGCAAGATTTTCAGAAGATAAAGAAATAATCGGGGATATTAAAACAAATAGTCCTTTTGGAATATTTGGTGTATTAAATAAACAAATTAAAAATGGCATAATGGATAAGCCAATGCCAATAACGTTATCAGACCAAGTAAAAGAAGGGCCAGCGCAAATCTTAACGGTTGTAGATAATGATCAGGTGAAGCTATTTGATATAGAAGTAGTAAGCTCTGTCCCTCAAAAGTATCCTGCGACAAAAGGATTAGTCATCAAAGTGACAGATAAAGAATTATTAAGCAAAACAGGCGGTATTGTACAAGGAATGAGCGGAAGTCCAATTATTCAAGATGGCAAGGTCATCGGAGCTGTAACCCATGTATTTGTAAATGATCCGACAAGCGGATATGGGGTTCACATTGAATGGATGTTAAATGAGGCAGGAATCGATATTTATGAAAAAGAGCAAAAAGCATCATAAAAAATAAAATGTCTCATGTAAAAGGATGAATCGACAATCCTTTTACATGAGACATTACTACTACTACGCATTTTGCATAATGAAATCTAACAAATAACCAACCGTGATAAATAATCCAAACATGGTATTTGTTAAACCAGTGTTTTTCATGGCAATCGGTGTTTGGCTTCGATCTCCTTTAAAACCCCTAATGGCATCTAATGGCTTTTTGAAACTAAGCAGTACGATTAATAGCCAAGGACTAAAGAAGCCGAGAGCAACGAAAATAATAATCCAGAGGTATGATAAGATAAATAATGCCGCAAGTAGGTTAACCGCTTTGTTAAAGCCGATAAGAATAGCAATCGTCTTTCTGCCACCTAATGTATCCTCTTCAATATCCCTAATATTATTCGATAAATTAATCGCACCAATTAGAATAGCGATTGGAACAGAAATAAGGATGCTCTCCTCGCTAATGTGACCTGCTTGGATAAAGAAAGAGATAAGGATGAAGATACATCCCATACATATGCCAGAAAAAACTTCTCCAAAAGGTGTATAAGCTATTGGAAGCGGACCTCCTGTATATAAATAGCCAATCGCCATGCCGAGAATGCCGACTAATGCAATCCACCAAGAAGTATTAGAACAAATATAAATACCTAAAAGTAGTGCAATTATATATAGGCTGATTGCCATATTTAAAACTAATTTTGGCTTCATCCCATGATGAACAATTGCTCCGCCTATTCCTACTGAATCTGCAGTATCAATTCCTCTTACATAATCATAGTACTCATTAAATAAGTTGGTTGCGATTTGAATAATCAAACAAGCAAACATCATGGCAAAAAATAAACCCCATTTTGTTGAGGCATGAGGGAAAGATAATACCGTACCAATGGAAACTGGTACAAAAGAAGCTGTTAACGTATGCGGTCTCGTTAGCTTCCATAGTATTTTATAAGTGTTGTTTTCCTTAGTGACGTTCTCCATAAAAAAATCCTTTCTATACTTTGGGAAAATGAAAACACAAATACTTAATAAATTTGTGCAAGCTTTATCTGTTTTATACAGATAAATGTAAAAACAAAAAAACTAGACGTTTTTGTGTCCAACTTTAATAATACCGCATAAAGTTGTATCCCAACAAGAAAATATTCATAAAAAAGTCATAATTTTTTCTTCCAAATAAAGAAGTGTTTGGGTATATGGAAGATAAGTCACTTGATTGCTTTTTCTATTGCCAAGTGTTGTGTATAATAAAGTCGTAAAGATTTTTCGACAAAAATATGAAGGATATCGAAATCAGTCGAAAACATGAGAAAATGAGAGAAATAATGGGGTTTTTCCTATTTTTTAAGTTTTTTTTATAAAATCAAAGGATTTTTGGTTGCTTTGTCGAAAATGTCATTTAGAATAAAAATATAGATAAAATTAGAGACATTTGGATTGAGGGAGGAAACAATCGTTGAAGAAAATAAAAGTATGCATTGTGGATGACAATCGTGAACTGGTAGGATTATTGGAAGAGTATATAGATGCTCAGGACGACATGGAAGTAATTGGTGTTGCCCATAACGGCCAGGAGTGTCTAGAGCTAGTAGAGCAGCTAGAACCAGACGTGATGGTGCTAGACATTATCATGCCTCATTTAGATGGTTTAGCCGTATTAGAAAGAATGCGCCAAATGAATAAACCTATGCCTAACGTGATTATGTTAACTGCCTTTGGTCAAGAAGATGTTACAAAAAAAGCGGTTGAATTAGGTGCCTCTTATTTTATTTTAAAACCGTTTGATATGGAGTATTTAGCAAGCCATATTCGTCAAGTAAGTGGCAAAACAACCGGATTTGTCAGAAAATCTTCTTCTTCTTTCAAAACACAAGAACCAAAAACGAAGAATTTGGACGCAAGCATTACAAGTATTATTCACGAGATTGGTGTTCCTGCCCATATTAAAGGATACCTCTATTTACGCGAAGCCATTTCCATGGTTTATAATGATATCGAATTATTAGGATCCATTACAAAAGTATTGTATCCAGATATCGCGAAGAAATTTAATACAACAGCAAGCCGTGTCGAGCGGGCAATCCGTCATGCTATTGAAGTGGCGTGGAGCAGAGGCAACATCGACTCCATCTCATCCTTGTTCGGCTACACTGTCAGCATGTCCAAAGCAAAACCAACTAACTCAGAATTTATTGCGATTGTGGCAGATAAGCTGAGATTGGAGCATAAGGCTTCCTGAGAGGGTTAGGGCTGTTGGTAGGAGAGGGTTTTAGAGAAACGGTAAAACCCACCAATATGTAAAAGATAAACTTTCTCTTTGGATTTAAACCAATAAATTTTTACCAACAAACCCAATAAATCAAATGATTTATTGGGTTTGTTTTTGTTGAGTATAAGTAAGAAAATAAAAGGACCTAAAAAGTTGAAAAACAACCTTTTTGTGTCCTAGGGGGGAGTGACTCTTTAAACAGATTTATTACTCTATTAAAGTGATTCAGCACTTTTTTTCATGAATCGATAACTATCTTTATGTTTGAAATCATTCTCGCTATAATTTAAGCTATTACAAGCAAAAAATAAATTCTCTAGCCAGTCTAAATCCTTTTGTTTGCATGCTGAAATACACTCTTGTTCTAAAGGGGTAGCTATTGCTTTTCCGAGTTCACGAAAAAGCTCAATTGCTTCAAGAGAACCTGGCCAATTTCTATCTTGTAATAATCTTGCTAATTTAGGTAAAGCTTTTTTATTGTTTGGATATCCTATTTTTTTAATAACCCTAACACTATTTTCCCAGCACTCTTTCCCGTATTTAGGGATAATCATATCGGCTTTATCTGGAGGCAAATTAATTAGAAAGTCAATTGCTATCTCTTGATTTTCTTTAGGTAATAGCCAGTTTAAATTATATACATAATATAAAATTTCAGCATCCTCTATTTCGTCAATCCTAGACATAATGGTACCTCTCTGTTACTTAATTGGATTATGTTTTAATATAACAGCCTAGTCTATTTTAGCCATTCTTGCTTTAGATTAATGTTACCATGTATTCGAGAGGGATTAGGGATTTCCTATAAAATTTTTTCAAGAAGGGAAGCAAATAGGAACAAAAAGCAATGGGGACAACAAAATACTAAAAAGCAAGAAAATGAAGCGCTTTAAATAGCTAGAATAAAAAACACGCCCATATAGTTATATTCCCGCGATTATTTAACTGATTAATCCAAAATAAGGAATTTATTTTAAAAAATTGAAAAATAATCGTTCAAAGATTTGCTTTCTGCAGATTAACCTGTTACTATTAAGGAGACTTATTTTTGTTCTTTAGAAAATAGTTGAGAAATACATATTTCTTTATTTTTTACTACGAGCAAGGATAGTAATACATTTGTGCATAAAGCACATAGGAGGAAACAAGAAATGGCTACAGGTAAAGTAAAATGGTTTAACGCAGAAAAAGGTTTTGGATTCATCGAAACAGAAGAAGGACAAGATGTATTCGTACATTTCAGCGCTATTCAAACTGAAGGTTTCAAAACTTTAGACGAAGGTCAAGAAGTAAGTTTTGACATAGAAGAAGGTCAACGCGGACCTCAAGCTGCTAACGTAGTAAAAAACTAATTTAACAAAAGTAATACAGGCTCTGACTTAGGTTAGGGCCTGTTTTTTTCATCTAACCAAAACATTATGTAAATGGCTTTATATAATGAAGTTCTACATAAGGAAGTGATTTTGTTATGACGAAAATATTTGCACACAGAGGTTTTTCGGCACATTATCCGGAGAATACAATGAAGGCTTTTATCGAGGCAGAAAAGGCAGAGGCTGATGGGATTGAAATTGATATTCAAATGTCTAAGGATGGAGAAATAGTCATCATCCATGATGAAAAGGTTGATCGAACAACGGATGCTTCAGGCTATGTGCAAGCATTCAGTTATAAGGATTTAAGATCATTTAATGCAGGACATCGATTTAAGCAGGACGAAAATGAGCCTATTCCCACATTAATCGAGTTATTTGATTGGATGCAAGATAATGACATAATCTGCAATATTGAAATGAAGAATAACAAGATTGCATATGAAGGAATGGAAGAGAAAACGATTGCGCTCATCCGCAAATATGGTTTTGAAAAAAGAATTATTTTCTCCTCCTTTAATCATTATAGTCTCGTACATACTTATCGCATCGCCCCAGAAATTGAAACAGCTCCTTTGTTGTCTGATGGAATTTATCAGCCTTGGATTTATGCCAATGCTATAAATGCTAAAGGATTTCACCCTAATTATAAACAGATAAATCCAGAGATAATAAAAACCTCAGAAGAAAATAATATTAAAGTTAGGGCATATACGGTAAATAATCCGAAAACGATGCAAGCATTAATGGATGCTGGAATATCTGCCATTATTACAGATGAGCCAATTATTGCACGAACTGTCCTGACACAATCATAAAAAATGGGTTTTCTGCTGTAATCTCTAATATAGAGAAGAGGCGGAAAACCTTTTTTTGCAAGAAAAGAATTCTTAAACAACTATTTGAATATTCCCCCTCAATAAGTTAACGTCTCAAAATATTAAAACAGACATAACCTTTCTACTTTTCAGAAATAAAAGAAAACGGGAAAAAAATTGCATAATTTTTAGGGAGTAGGTATAGTATAGATATGAAATAAATTGCACGGATAGACAGATGGGAAGTGTGCGAATGATTGATCGAATGATACAGTCAACCTCTTATACGCTTTTTGATGAAATAAAGGAAGGCATAATTATAGTAGATAATTGCGGAGTTATCTCTTATTTCAATAAAAGTGCGCAAAGTTTGATGCAGAACCAATATTCACTTCAAAAAGACCAGCATATTTTATCCGTTATCCCTAACAGTGGGATGATGAGAGTATTACATACGAAAAGAATAGAGGAGCAGAAAAAGTTTGCTATTTCTGAAACGGATTATCTTCTTATTTCCCGTTATCCATTGATAGGAAAAGATAATAGTATAATTGGTGCTGTAGCGGTATTACAAGAAGAGAGTCAAAAAAGACATTGGATAGATAAAGATAACCTTCAAATGCTGCTAACATTGCTTTTGCAAAAAAGTGCAGAAGCCTATGTTGTAGTAGATGAATTTGGTCATATTGTTATGCAAAATTCGTCATATAAAGAATTGGCTGTGCTTCTTGATCAGCAAAATAATCATCAATTAATGAAAAAAAATAGAGAAGAAGTTATTCAAACAAGAAGAGATGCAGAAATAATCATTCAGACAGGCACCTTATGTTTAACGGTAAAAAGTACACCTATTATAGTGGATGGAAAATTAAAGGGCTGTTTGCAAATTCTTCATAATGAAACAGAAACGGCTCGGTTAAAAAAGGAACTTCAACAGACAAAAGCAATTATCCGAGGATTAGAACAAAGCTTTCAGTTTGATGATTTTAAATATCAGTCTCCATCCATGAACTTTGCTATTGAACAGGCAAAGTTAGCAGCAGGGAGTAAACAGGTTATATTTATCCGCGGAGAAGAGGGAACTGGTAAGTTTATGCTTGCAAATGCCATTCATAATTGGGGTGGAAATAAGTTTCATCTATTTAGACGGATTCGTCCACAGAAGCATCGAGAACAGTTACGAGCATTTTTAAATAAAAAGAACCCTTTATCAAAAGGAACTGTATATCTTGAAAATATTACCTGTTTATCGATGGCTGAACAAACCTTGCTTTTAAAAAGATTGAAGGAATTAGAACTGGAAGAGAAGCAGCTATCATCTTTTCGCCTTATTGTTTCCTCCCCTATTAAGCTAGAAAAAGCACTAATGGCAGGGGATTTTTTAGAGGAGCTTTATGATGAATTAATGAAATCAAATATATACTTACCACCTTTAAGGGAACGTAAAGAGGATATTTATCTGCTAGCAAAACATTTTCTTATCGAGTTGAACGAAGACAGTGGAAGATGGATAACTGATATTGACCCAGAAGCACAGACGGCATTAAAAAATTATGGTTATACAAGGAATATCCTTGAATTAAAGGCAATCCTCCAGCTTTCGATGATACAAGCTAAGGAAGAAGATACCGTGCTCAAATTAGAGCATCTCGCGCCACCGCAGGTAATAAAAAAGCATCAAGCGGAATTTCAAGAGGAAGCCAATGCTGACAATCAAACATTATCTGACCTGGTAGAGAAATACGAGAAAGTTATTATCGAACAGACATTGAGAAAGCTAGATGGAAATAAAACATTAACTGCTAAAACATTGGGTCTGTCAGTCCGTAATTTATACTATAAATTGGATAAGTATCATTTAAATTAAATTTTTTAGGGGCTTATAAAAATGAGGAAATATCGCATATTGGTCATAAACCCACGGGCAGGAGAAACCGAAATCGCCTTATATGAAAATGAAGTTCCGATTATTGTAGATGATTTACACCATGATTCCAATAAATTGCTAGAATTCCCTTCGATTGTTGCTCAATATAAATATCGATCAGATGAGGTTTTATCTTATTTAGTAAATAAAGGAATCAACCTTTCCAAATTGGCAGCTGTCTGTGGAAGAGGCGGGCTGCTTAAACCGATCGATGGTGGAACTTATTCGATAAATGCTGCTATGCGGGAGGAGCTGTTCGCTCAAACAAGAGGAGAGCATCCTTCCAATTTAGGAGCGCTCATCACTTATGACATTGCTGAACATTTAGAGATTCCTTCCTATATAGTTGATCCAGTTGTTGTCGATGAAATGGACGATATTGCGAAGGTTTCTGGATATCCGAGCATTACAAGAAAAAGTGTTTTTCATGCACTTAATCATAAAGCAACGGGAAGACGAGCAGCGATGGAGTTAGGCAAAAAATATGAAGAAGCACATTTGATTATTGCCCATCTTGGGGATGGAATTACAATTGGTGCACATGCAAAAGGAAAAGTAATAGACGTCAATAATGGTTTAAATGGGGAAGGGCCATTTAGTTTGGAACGGTCTGGTACTTTGCCTCATGGTGATTTAGTTGATTTATGCTATTCAGGTAAATTTACATATGAAGAAATGAAGCATCAATTATTGTATCATTCTGGAGTGAAATCCTATCTTAATAAAGTGCCTGAAGGTTCTTTTGACATAGAGGAAGAGCTTGGTAAACGAGATAATCCCAATATTCTTATTTACGAGGCGTTAGCTTATCAAATTGCTAAAGAAATTGGCAGTGCGAGCACCGTGCTTTTTGGCAAAGTAGATGCCATTATCCTGACAGGTGAACTGGCCTATAGTAACCGTTTTGTAAAATTAATTATGGAACGTGTTAATTGGATTGCAGATATAATGGTATATCCAGGTGAAAACGAACGTCAATCTTTAGCAGAAGGTGTTTTAAGAGTATTACGTAAGGAAGAGAGACCAAAAGAATATGGGGAAAGAGAGGAGTGAAGATAGATGGCTAAAGAATATGATCTTGTCATTCTAGGAGGAGGAACGGGTGGTTATGTTGCAGCGATCCGTGCTTCTCAATTAGGTTTAAAGACAGCAGTGGTTGAAAAAGGAAAATTAGGTGGAACGTGTTTACATAATGGCTGTATTCCAAGTAAAGCGTTATTAAGAAGTGCTGAGGTTTATGCAACAGCGAAAAAAAGCGAGGAGTTTGGAATTATTTCCTCAGATATAAGATTAGATTTCAATCGGGTGCAAGAAAGAAAATCCACCATTATAAGCCAGCTTCACAGCGGTGTTCAGTATTTAATGAAAAAAGGAAAAATTGATGTTTATGAAGGAAATGGAAGAATAATGGGACCATCCATTTTTTCCCCGATGCCAGGCACTATTTCGGTTGAAATGAATAATGGAGAAGAAAACGAAATGCTGATTCCGAAACATGTAATCATTGCAACAGGGTCCCGGCCAAAAAGCTTACCTGGCCTAGAGATTGATGGTTCGACTGTCATTAGTTCAGAAGAAGCGCTGCAAATGGAAAAACTTCCTTCGTCCATTATAATCGTTGGCGGGGGAGTAATAGGGGCTGAATGGGCCTCCATGCTTGCTGATTTTGATGTGAAAGTAACTATTTTAGAATATAGTGACCGATTGGTGCCAACAGAGGATAAGGAAATCAGTAAAGAATTACAAAGAATTCTCAAGAAAAAAGGAATTCAGATCGTAACGGGTGCTAAAGTACTTCCAGAAACCTTACAGAAGAATGTGGATAAAGTAATCATTCAAGCAGAAAAAAATGGTGAGACCAAGTCCTTTGAAGGGGAAAAGCTGCTAGTATCTGTAGGCCGCATAGGAAATGTAGAAGGAATTGGTCTTGAAAATACCGACATTGCGGTTGTTCAAAATCAAATTCAAACAAATGAATACTATCAAACGAAAGAATCACATATTTACGCAATTGGTGATTGTATAGGAGGATTACAGCTTGCGCATGTTGCCTCCCATGAAGGGATAGTCGCTGTGGAGCATATAGCCGGTGAAAAACCACATCCACTGGATTATAAAACAGTTTCTAAATGCATTTATACAAGTCCTGAGATTTCCAGTGTCGGATATACAGAAGAAGAAGCAATTGAGCTTGGATTTACGATTAAAAAAGGTAAATTTTCCTTTAAAGCGATTGGAAAAGCGCTTATTTTTGGAGAACAAGATGGATTTGTCAAAATAATTACAGATCAAGAAACCGATGATTTATTAGGTGTGCATATTATAGGGGCCCATGCAACAGATCTTATTGGAGAAGCTGCTCTTGCCAAAGTGCTAGACGCAACAGCTTGGGAAATTGGGAATACAATTCATCCCCATCCAACATTGACAGAGGCAATTGGAGAAGCAGCCCTTGCTGTTGAAGGGAAAGCCATTCATGGTTAATAAAGAAATCAAAAAATAATGTCTAGCTAAATAGGGGGAACAAACATGAATCAATTAGGAGGTAATAGTATGACAATGGTTCATAATCGCCATTTAGAGGCGGGATTAACGGATGATCAAGTATTAGAAATGTATGAGCAGATGCTCCTCGCCAGAAGAATTGATGAAAGAATGTGGTTACTAAATAGAGCAGGAAAAATTCCTTTTGTTATCTCTTGTCAAGGGCAAGAAGCAGCCCAGGTAGGAGCAGCATTTGCCTTCGATCGGGAAAAGGATTACATGCTACCATATTATCGTGATCTGGGTGTTGTATTAACCTTTGGCATGACACCGAAGGAAATAATGTTATCGGGCTTTGCGAAAGCAGAAGACCCAAACTCAGGCGGAAGACAAATGCCAGGACATTTTGGGCAGAAGAAAAATAGAATTGTTACAGGTTCATCACCAGTAACGACTCAAGTACCTCATGCAGTGGGAGTTGCTTTAGCTGGGAAGATAGAAAAGAAGGATTTCGTAACCTTTGTCAGCTTTGGAGAGGGTTCTTCTAATCAGGGAGACTTCCATGAAGGGGCCAACTTCGCTGGTGTGCATAAGCTGCCTGTTATTTTTCTTTGTGAAAATAATAAATATGCGATTTCCGTTCCAATTGAAAAGCAATTAGGATGTGCAAATGTTTCTGACCGTGCAATTGGTTATGGCATGCCGGGATACACTGTAGATGGAAATGATCCAATTGAAGTGTATCGAGTGACGAAAGAGGCGGTTGATAGAGCAAGAAGAGGCGAAGGGCCGACTTTAATTGAAACGATTTCTTATCGTTTAACTCCTCATTCTTCTGACGATGACGACAGCAGCTATCGTGCGCGCGAAGAAGTCACAGAAGCTAAAGCAAAAGATCCATTATTCACTTTTAAAGCGTATTTGCTTTCTACAGGAATACTAACTGAAGAAATGGATCAAGAGTTAAATAAGAAATTGGCAGATGTGATCAATGAAGCAACGGATTATGCAGAAAAAGCACCATATGCACAACCAGAAGATACATTGAAATATGTATACGGGAATTAAGGGGGAAACAGAAAGATGCCAGTAATATCCTATATAGATGCAGTAACTCAAGCCATTCGGGAAGAAATGGAGAAGGATGACAAAGTATTTATTCTTGGAGAAGATGTAGGAGTAAAAGGTGGAGTTTTTAAAGCGACAACAGGTCTGTATGATCAATTTGGAGCAGAGCGAGTAATAGATGCACCTTTAGCGGAGTCGGCAATAGCTGGGGTAGGAATAGGAGCTGCAATGTATGGCTTAAAACCAATTGCCGAAATGCAATTTGCTGATTTTATAATGCCTGCTGTCAATCAAATTGTTTCAGAAGCAGCAAAAATAAGATATCGATCTAACAATGACTGGACTTGTCCAATTGTTATTCGTGCTCCATATGGAGGAGGTATTCATGGTGCGCTTTATCATTCTCAATCTGTAGAAGCTATGTTTGCTAATACACCAGGACTAAAAATTGTTATGCCTTCTACACCATATGATGTCAAAGGCTTGTTAAAAGCGGCAATTCAAGACCCTGATCCGGTATTATTCTTTGAACATAAGCGTGCTTATCGATTAATTAAAGGTTTTGTTCCAGAAGAAGATTATGTGTTACCAATTGGTAAAGCAGATGTAAAGCGTGAGGGCGAAGATATAACAGTCATCACATATGGTTTATGTGTCCATTTTGCCTTGCAGGCTGCTGAAAAGTTAGCAGAGGATGGCATTTCTGCACATATTTTAGATTTGCGAACAGTTTATCCACTCGATAAAGAGGCTATTATTGAAGCCGCTTCTAAGACAGGAAAGGTTCTGCTAGTAACAGAGGATAACAAAGAAGGTAGTGTTATTAGTGAAGTTGCAGCAATTATTGCAGAAAACTGCTTATTTGATTTAGATGCACCAATTATGCGTCTAGCGGCTGAAGATGTTCCGGCAATGCCATATGCACCAACAATGGAAAAATTCTTCTTGGTAACACCAGAAAAAGTCGAAACAGAAATGCGCAAGCTCGCAGAATTTTAAGTCGTACAACAAGGAGGGAAAAAGAATGCCGATTGAAAAGATAACAATGCCTAAACTAGGAGAAAGTGTAACAGAAGGAACAATTAGTAATTGGATTGTTGCTGTAGGGGATGTCGTAAATAAATACGATCCTCTTGCAGAAGTAATGACAGATAAAGTAAATGCAGAAATTCCATCTTCTTTTTCGGGAACCATTAAAGAACTTCTTGCAGAAGAGGGGCAAACACTTGAAGTAGGGGAAGTAATTTGTACCATTGAAGTAGAAGGGGACGATACGCAGGTAGAGAAAGAAGTAAAAGCGGAATCGAAAGAAAAAACTGAAGCACCTTTAGCTGATGCTGCTACAAGTCAAAAGGCAAGATATTCACCAGCTGTTTTACGCCTTTCTCAAGAAGCGGGAATTGACTTAACGCTTTTAACTGGAACAGGTGCAGGGGGAAGAATTACTAGAAAAGATGTTCAAAAGGCAATCCAAGAAGGAATTCCCCAAGTTAAAACAGAAGAAAAAAGTTCTGTTAATGGAATAGTTGAACATGCTCCTCAACGAGAAACAATCGTACATAATGTGCCAACAAGTGCAGGGGATAAGGAGTTTCCAATTACGGGATTAAGAAAAGCAATTGCTAACAATATGGTAAAGAGTAAACATGAGATTCCTCATGCCTGGACAATGATCGAAGTGGACGTTACCAAACTGGTTCAATACAGAAATAAAGTGAAAGACTCCTTTAAAAAAGAAGAAGGCTATAACTTAACATTCTTTGCTTTCTTTGTTAAAGCCGTTGCGCGTGCATTAAAAGAATTTCCGCAAATTAATTCGACTTGGGCAGGCGATAAAATTATCCAGAAAAAAGAGATTAATATCTCCATTGCTGTTGCGACAGAAAATGCACTGTTTGTCCCAGTCATCAAAAATGCGGATGAAAAGTCGATAAAAGGAATTGCCAGAGAGATTACAGAACTTGCAAACAAAGCGAGAACAGGCAAGCTTACAGTTGATGAAATGCAAGGCGGCACATTTACTGTTAATAATACCGGATCATTTGGCTCCATTCAGTCAATGGGAATTATCAATCATCCTCAAGCAGCGATTCTTCAAGTGGAATCAATCGTGAAGAGACCAGTTATTAAAGATAATATGATTGCGATCTCTGATATGGTGAATTTATGCATGTCTCTTGATCACCGTGTATTAGATGGTCTTATATGCGGAAGATTCCTTCAGAGAATCAAGGAAATATTAGAGACAACGTCAGAGGAAACAACACCAATATATTAAAGACTGTAATGAATAAAGAAGTTTTGCAATCAAATAAATTGAAAATGAATACTTTTTTTATAATAATGTAAAAAGAAGATATTTCATAAAAGGAGCGAAACGATGAATATTGATTTTAATTTATTCATGAATGATGTTGTCCGTCAAGCACGCCAAGAAATAGTAGAGGCTGGTTACGAAGAACTTACAACAAAAGAAGCTGTAGATGAAGCATTATCCCAAAAAGGTACCACTTTAGTGATGGTTAATTCTGTATGTGGATGTGCAGGTGGAATTGCAAGACCAGCTGCAGGTTACTCTTTACATTATAAAAAAAGGCCAGATCAATTAGTAACTGTATTTGCAGGACAAGATAAGGAAGCAACAGAACAAGCCCGTTCATATTTTACAGGTTTTCCTCCTTCCTCTCCGTCTTTTGCATTAATGAAAGATGGTGAGCTTGTTAAAATGATAGAACGCCATGAAATTGAAGGTCATGATCCTATGCAAGTGGTAGAAAAACTACAAAATGCATTCGAAGAATATTGCACAGAAGTAAAGTAAGCTTGCTTTATTGATGATAATATTGCACCTTGAAAGTTAAAGTAAATTTGGCTTTCAGGGTGTTTTTTTATGGAAATAGAAGTTGGCAATGCTTTTTGCAGCAAGAAAAAAGATTAAAAAACGTGTACTAGATAAAATTAGCGACATGAAATTATCCAACTTTATTATTTATTTGAAAATTACATTTTTTCAGAATAGTATTTCATTTGATGAATTTGTATAAATTGTATTGAATAATTATTAGCATGTGTTAAAATTCATATTGTTGCATGAATATAAATTGAAAGACTATCTAATAATTTGCAACAAACTACTAATATTAATAGAGAATAAAAGCATAAGTATGTATAGGGGGATTTTAAGATGAAAAAATTATTAGCATTAATGCTGTTGTCTATAGTAGTCATTTTAAGTGCATGTGGCGCTTCTACTGATGAAAAAGGTTCAAACAGTGGATATGAATCGGCTGATAAAAAAGTACTTGTGATGGGAACATCAGCAGATTATGCACCATTTGAATACATCGATACTGCAAAAAGTGATGAGATTATCGGTTTTGATATTGATTTAGCCAAAGCACTAAGCGAAAAGCTAGGTTACCAAATTCAAGTGAAAGATATGGATTTTAGCGGGTTAATTTCTGCCTTACAATCTGGCAAAGTGGATTTGGTATTATCTGGTATGTCTCCAACACCGGAAAGAGCAGAAAATGTTGACTTCAGCGATGTCTATTTCACGGCAAAAGACTTAGTTGTAACAACAAAAGATAGCAATATTAAAACTGTTCAAGATCTTGATGGGAAAAAGGTTGGAGTACAACTAGGATCGATTCAAGAAGATGCAGCAAAAGAAATCGCTAAAACAGTAAAAGTTACAGTAGAGAACCGTGACCGTATTCCTCAATTAATTCAAGAAATTAAAGCAGGTCGTTTTGATGCAGCAATTATTGAGGATGTTGTTGCAAAAGGTTATTTAAATAAAGAAGATACATTAACATCTTTCCCGGCGAAAGAAGCGAATGAAGACGCTGGTTCGGCTATTGCATTTCCTAAAGGCAGTGACCTAACAGAAAAGTTCAATGCTGAATTAAAGAAAATGAAAGATAGCGGCGAAATTGATAAGTTAGTTGTAAAATGGTTTGGTAACTAAGAAAAGGTATATGTGGGGGATAGTTTAGGGCTGAATATGCCCTAAACATTTTCTTGTTTTTTAAGCTATATAATAGATAAAAACATCCCCCGTTTTTTTAGAAAGGATTGAGATAGTTATGGGCTTAGATTTCCAACAATTTATTCCTTCTCTCCCATATTTGTTAAAGGGAATCACTGTGACATTGCAAATTGTTGTGGTGGCAGGAATAATTGGTTTTGTTTTAGGTATTATACTTTCGATATTTAAACTTAGTAAGCTGCCAGTGCTTAGCTGGATTGCTGCTATTTATACATCAGTTTTTAGAGGAACGCCCCTTGTTCTTCAATTAATGATTATCTATTTTGGTGTACCACAATTAACTGGTATCCAAATTGAGCCAGCTATTGCAGCAATTCTTTCCTTTGGTTTAAATTCAGCTGCTTATATTTCAGAAATTATTCGAGCTGGAATTTTAGCAGTAGATCGCGGCCAAAAAGAAGCTGCTATGGCGTTAGGTGTTTCCCCTAGGCAAGCAATGTTCGATTTAATTTTGCCTCAGGCTTTAAAGAACATTTTTCCAGCATTAATCAATGAAGCTGTTTCCTTAACAAAAGAGTCAGCTGTTGTTACTGTTATTGGTGTTACAGATATTATGCGTAGAGCTTATATAATGGGCGGCGAAAAATATGCATACTTGGAGCCAATGATTCTTGCCGGCCTTATTTATTACGTTCTAGTAATGATACTGACAACATTGGCAAAAGCAGTTGAAAGGAGAATGAGAAGAAGTGATTAATGTTGAAAATTTGCATAAATCTTATGGCTCTCTTCAAGTTTTAAAAGGGATAAATACGCAAGTAGAAAAAGGCGAAGTAGTAACGATTATTGGTCCTTCTGGCTCAGGAAAGTCTACCTTTCTGCGCTGTATTAACTTACTGGAAGTACCTACAAAAGGAAAAGTAATAATTGATGGTACGGATATTACTGATAAAAATACAAATATAAAAAGAATAAGAGAAAACGTTGGGATGGTATTTCAACATTTTCATCTTTTCCCGCATAAAACGGTTTTACAAAATGTGACATATGCACCAATCAAAGTAAAGGGACTAAGCAAGAGTGAAGCGGAAAAAATGGGTCAAGAGCTTCTTGCTAAAGTGGGGCTTGCCGATAAAGCGCATGTATACCCTAGCCGTTTATCAGGCGGACAAAAGCAAAGGGTGGCAATTGCACGTGCCCTTGCCATGAATCCAGATGTAATCCTATTTGATGAACCAACGTCAGCTTTGGATCCTGAAATGGTTAAAGAAGTGCTTGAGGTAATGAAGTCACTCGCAAACACTGGAATTACCATGCTTATTGTGACACATGAAATGGGCTTTGCCAGAGAAGCGGCAAATAGAGTTCTATTCTTAGATGGTGGAGTGGTAGTGGAAGATGCTCCTCCAGCTGAGTTCTTTACAAACCCTAAAACAGACCGCGCCAAAGAGTTTTTGGAGAAAATGCTATAAGAATGTTAAACAGGTTTCTTTGTCAATTAGATGAAGAAACCTGTTTCTTTTTGATAAAATGGACTTTCTATTCCGCATAAAGATACAACAATCACACAAACTAAGGAAAAAAAGAGAGTGTGATTGGATGTTGAAACTAGTTTTGTCTATTCTCTTAACAATCTCCCCCGTATGGCCGTTGGGGATAAATCCATTACCAGGAGATCCTTTTCTAATTATTAATAAAAAAACGAATCAATTAACCTTGATAGACGAAAATCGAGTGCAGACAACAATAAGTGTTTCGACCGGAAAAAAAGAAGATTTAACGCCAGAGGGTTTATTTACGATAACAGTTAAAGCCACAAATCCCTATTATCGAAAAAAAGATATTATGGGAGGAGATGAGGAAAATCCATTAGGGACACGATGGATTGGTTTTGATGCAAATAATACAGATGGAAGAATGTATGGGATTCATGGCACAAATAATCCAGGAAGTATCGGGAAATACGTGTCACAAGGCTGTGTACGCATGCAAAATGAGGCAGTGGAATCCATTTATGATTTCATTCCTTTAGGAACAAAAGTGTTGATTACCAATTCAGATAAAAGTTTTCCAGAGCTAGCGAAGGAATATGGGGCGATTGAATAAAAGCGAAGAAGTTTTATCCTTCTTCGCTTTCTTAATCTTAAATTAAAATAACATTCCAATTCCAATCAACAGGGTAGATGCAAGCATAACAAAGATCATTAAATATACAACAATCTTTTGTAATCTATTTTTCTTTTTCTTCATAGTATCCTCCATGTCTTAACCATTCTTATTGTCTATTTTACTAAGAATAACAGAATGGTACAACTATAAATAGATGGAATATTTGCTTGTGGGAATTTTTCGGTATTTATAAGAAAAAATGAGATTCCTCTCTTGTTATTTTTATTTGATGTTCTTTTTTTATAGGCGTATACTAATAATGTCACTAATTTTTGGAGGAACGAAAAATGATCAATCAAGAACGTTTATTAAATCAGTTTTTAGAACTGGTACAAATTGATTCGGAAACAAAATATGAAAAAGAAATCAGTATCGTACTAAAAAAGAAATTTGAAGAATTAGGCTTAGAAGTGATAGAAGATGATACTACAGCTATTACTGGTCATGGTGCAGGAAATTTAATTTGTACGCTTCCTGCAACGAAAGAGAACGTGGATCCTATTTACTTTACCTCACATATGGATACAGTAGTACCAGGCGTTGGCGTAAAACCATCCATTAAAGATGGATACATAGTAACAGATGGCACAACAATACTCGGCGCAGATGATAAAACTGGTCTATCTGTTATGCTTGAAATACTTACAGTAATCAAAGAAAATAATATTCCTCATGGAACGATCCAATTTATCATTACAGTTGGAGAAGAATCTGGATTATTAGGTGCAAAAGCACTTGATCCAAAATTAATCCAAGCAAAATATGGGTATGCACTAGATAGTGATGGGAAAGTAGGAAATATCGTTGTGGCAGCACCGACACAAGCAAAAGTTAAAGCAACGATTCTAGGAAAAACGGCTCATGCTGGCGTAGCACCCGAAAAAGGAGTTTCTGCTATTACTATTGCGTCAAAAGCGATCGCAAAAATGCCTTTAGGTCGTATCGATAAAGAAACAACAGCTAATATTGGCAGTTTTGCTGGTGGTAAACAAACAAATATCGTTTGCGACCATGTAGATATCCTTGCAGAAGCACGTTCATTAGTAGAAGATAAAATGCTTGCACAAGTAGCGAAAATGAAGGAAGCATTTGAATCGGCAGCTAGTGAAATGGGTGGACAGGCAATTGTCGAAGTGGATGTTATGTATCCAGGCTTTAAATTTGGAGAAGGTGACCATGTTGTAGAAGTAGCGAAAAAAGCGGCAGCGAAAATCGGCAGAAGCTGCGAACTACAACAAAGCGGTGGCGGAAGTGATGCCAACGTTATCTGTGGTTTTGGTATCCCAACGGTTAACTTAGCGGTAGGTTATGAAGAGATTCATACAACTAATGAAAAAATGCCAATCGAAGAATTAAATAAATTAGCTGAAATGGTACTTGCTATAATAGATGAAGTAACAGGTCAATAATTATATGATGGAGTTGTGGGTGTTTCCTTTTTAGGGAAGCACTCTTTTTAGTATAAATCAAACAAATGTTTCTATTTTTACTTGCATTTATCTAGAAAACAGAGGAAAATATTGTATAGGTAAATACTACTGTAAAATAGAATCTTTGGGGGGAATATAAATGGAAGAAAAGAAGGTTGTTATATTTAAAGTGGCAAACGGAGAATATTCCGTAGATGTTTCTTATGTCATATCAATTGAAAAGGAAGAGCAGATTACCCCTGTTCCTCAATTGCCATCCTTTGTCAGAGGAATAAGAAAAGTAAGAGACGAGCTTATCCCTGTTATTGATTTACAGATGGTTTTATATAATCAAAAAACAGAGGAAAATGAAAATAATAAATTAATTGTTGCACGAACAGAAGATATTTCGTTTGCAATGATTGTAAATGATGCAAAAGAAATTCTTGATATAAAAGACGAAGTAATAAAAGAAGTGGGCATTTCCGCTTATCAGAAAACAGAATATATAACAGGTGTTCTTAATTTAGAAAATCGTTTGGTATTAATGCTTGATCCAACTATTTTACTAGAAACACTTGAAGGTGTAAAAGAAATTAAAGACTATATGAAAAATCAGCCTGCGTAAGCAGTAAGGTTTGCGCTAAAAGCAGAGGAATAGAAGTGACTATAAATGATCTTAAAGAATTGGTGAAAGCAAAATGAAAGAATTTTATCCAAAAAAAGGACGAGTTATTTTACACGTAGATATGAATAGTTTTTATGCATCTGTTGAAATGGCTTATGATCCACAGTTAAAGGGGAAGCCATTGGCAATTGCAGGAAATGAAAAAGAGCGCAGAGGTATTATTGTCACTTGCAGCTATGAAGCAAGAAAATTTGGTGTAAAAACAACCATGCCTTTATGGGAAGCGAAGAAAAAATGTCCGGATTTAATTGTTTTGCCTCCAAATTTTGATCGTTATCGAACGGCATCTCTTGCGATGTTTCAAATTCTTCACGAATTTTCCGATATTGTTGAGCCTGTTTCCATTGATGAGGGATATGTAGATATTACGCATTGCCATGAGTTAGGAACACCGATATATATTGCAAGAACGATTCAGAAACGAATTTTTGAACGGTTAGACTTACCATGCAGTATCGGGATTGCCCCTAATAAATTTCTTGCCAAAACAGCTTCTGATTTAAAAAAACCAATGGGAATCACGATTTTAAGAAAACGCGATATTCCTAAAATACTTTGGCCGATGCAAGTAGAAGAAATGCATGGTATAGGAAAAAAAACAGGGGAAAAACTAAGAGCAATTGGCATAGAAACTATAAAAGATTTAGCAATGGCGCAGTCTATTCTTTTAAAAGCAACACTTGGCATCAATGGAATTCGTTTAAAGGAGAAAGCCAATGGAGAAGATAATCGACCAGTTGATCCAGAAGCTGCCAATGAATTTAAAAGTATTGGCAATTCAACAACATTGCCGCGCGATATAAAGAATCAGCAGGATTTATTCCAAGTATTGGCATCTTTAGCGAATAAAGTGGCTACAAGAATGAAAAGAAAACATGTACATGCTAATCATCTATCTGTAACCATTCGCTATGGGAACAGAAAAAACTATTCCAAGAGCAAAAAATTAGCAAATCCAATTAAATCAGAGGAAGAGATATTTCAGCAGAGCAAAGAGATTTTTACGACAGCATGGGATGGAAATCCTGTTCGTTTATTAGGTATAACAGCAGGAGATTTAATCGACAATAATATTGTAGTAAAACAACTTGATCTCTTTTCCTTTGAAAAAGAAGCAGAGAAAGAACCATTATGGACAGCAATAGATAGGCTGAAAGAAAAATATGGCGCTTCTATTATTGAACCAGCATCAGAAAGAAATAATATTTCGAAAAAAGAAGAAGACATTGGTACCAAAACTAGTTTTAATAAAGATTTTTTGCAAGGAAAGAAATTTTAGTTAAGTTATTTGTGACAAAAAAAATTTTTTTAAATAATCAAGAAAAGTAGTTGCATTTTAGTTGCATAACTTAAAAAATCTTGCTAAAGTTAAGTGAATTCTACTATAAGGATACATAGTTTAGAAGGGACGTTAGGAAAAATGACAAAACAGCAATTTGGTGTAATCGGTTTAGCGGTTATGGGTAAAAACCTTGCTATGAATATCGAAAGCAGAGGCTATACTGTTTCCGTTTTCAACCGTTCAAAAGAAAAAACAGAAGAAATGCTTAAAGAATCAGAAGGCAAGAATATTGTTGGAACATATACATTAGAAGAATTTGTACAATCTTTAGAAGTTCCACGTAAAATCATGTTAATGGTTAAAGCTGGTCCAGCTACAGACGCAACAATCGAGCAATTAAAACCTTTATTAGATAAAGGCGATATTGTCATCGATGGCGGTAACACATTCTTTAAAGATACACAAAGACGTAATAAAGAGCTTAGTGAACTTGGTATTCACTTCATCGGTACAGGTGTTTCTGGCGGTGAAGAAGGAGCATTAAAAGGACCTTCTATTATGCCTGGTGGCCAAAAAGAAGCATATGAATTAGTTGCTCCGATTTTCCGAGATATTTCTGCAAAAGTTAACGATGAGCCTTGTACAACTTATATCGGTCCAGACGGTGCCGGCCACTATGTAAAAATGGTGCATAACGGAATCGAATATGGAGATATGCAATTAATCTGTGAAGCATACTTCATCATGAAGCATGTTTTAGGCTTAGAAGCACAAGAACTTCATGAAGTATTTGCAGAGTGGAATAAAGGGGAGCTAGACAGCTACCTAATTGAAATCACTGCAGATATCTTTACTAAAGTTGACGAAGAGACTGGTAAACCTTTAGTAGATCTAATCTTAGATACTGCTGGTCAAAAAGGAACTGGTAAATGGACAAGCCAAAGTGCTCTAGACTTAGGTGTACCACTTCCAATGATTACAGAATCCGTATTTGCTCGTTTCATTTCTGCAATGAAGGACGAACGCGTAAAAGCAAGCAAAGTACTTTCTGGCCCAGAAATTAAACCTTTCACAGGTGATAAAGCAGCATTTATCGAATCAGTTCGTAAAGCTCTATACTTAAGCAAAATTGTTTCTTATGCCCAAGGTTTTGCGCAAATGAGAGAAGCGTCAGAAGAATACGATTGGAACTTAAACTATGGCGAAATCGCAATGATTTTCCGCGGTGGTTGTATTATTCGCGCTCAATTCTTACAAAAAATTAAAGATGCATATGATCGTGATCCAGAATTGAAGAACCTTCTATTGGATCCATACTTCAGTGAAATTACTGAAAACTACCAATCAGCATTACGTGAAGTAATTTCTGGAGCTGTCTTAAACGGTATTCCTGTACCAAGCTTTGCAGCAGCATTATCATACTTTGATAGCTACCGTACAGCAACTTTACCAGCAAATTTACTACAAGCGCAACGTGACTACTTCGGTGCTCACACATATGAGCGTCTTGACAAAGAAGGAATCTTCCATACAAACTGGATGGAAAAATAAGAATGGCGATAAAAAGCACACTACGATTTTATATGTAGTGTGCTTTTTTTTGAAGGAGAAGGTGGTGTTCATGAGATGGATGAACACCAAAAATAAGAGAGAGCAGAGGAAAAGAGGTGTTCACAAGGTGAATGAAAGCCAAAAATAAGAAAAGGAGGAAGAAAAGAGGTGTTCATAAGATGAATGAAAACCACAAATAAGAGGGGGAGGAAGAAAAGAGGTGTTCACAAGGTGAATGAAAGCCAAAAATAAGAAAAGGAGGAAGAAAAGAGGTGTTCATAAGGTGAATGAAAACCACAATGAAGAGAGAGCAGAGGAAAAGAGGTGTTCATAAGATGAATGAAAACCACAATGAAGAGAGAAAAGCAGAAAAAAGGCGTTCATCAGCCATTTTAGAACCAACAAAAAAAGAAAAAGGCAGTAAAGTGACCTTCATACATAAATTTTACGTATCCAAAGAGTTTAAACAACTACAAAATCTACAAACAAATTACAACGAGAAGACAAAAAAATATGCTGCTATAACAAGCAGCACAATCATCTAGCAAATTACTTTTTCACAAAAATAAATGTATTAAAAACAATCTACTCTTTAAAAGTTATATCAATATAAACAATTTCCGATCTGCTGCCAATTCTAATGGGCGGTCCCCAAAATCCAAATCCAGAGGAAACTATTGCATGAAGCTGTTTCTTTTTCTTATAGCCCCAGTCCAACTCAAAAACTCGTTTGGTAATTAGATGGTTTGGTGCCATTTGCCCGCGATGGGTATGTCCAGATAGAATGATATCAATTCCATCATTCATTGCTGCTTCCAGTTCATCTGGCTGGTGATCCATCATCAGAATTGGTAAATGGTTACTTTCACTTTCAAGAAGGCTAGGAATGGAAAGTCTTTCTTGGTCCGTTTTATCTTTACGACCAATTAATCGAATGGTTTCATCGATAGTTACTTTTTCGTCCATTAAGATGCGAATACCAATTCGGTTCATTTCTTCTAGAAAAGTTGGAATCATTTTGCCGTAATATTCATGATTACCTAATACCCCAAAAATACCTAAAGGAGCTTGTAATTGTTTTAATTGTTCTCCCATATCCTTTTTCAAAAAAGGAATGGGATCGTCATCAATGATATCCCCGGGCAGCAAGATTAAATCTGGCTCTAAACCGTTTATTTTCGTTACAAGGCGGTTTAGATGACTTTTCCCAGATAAAGTACCAAAGTGCATATCAGAAGCCATAGCGATCCTCAGAGAGTCTCTTTTCGCTTGTTTTTTGTCTACTGTGAGTTTATAGG
This sequence comes from Niallia sp. M35, assembly GCF_050971705.1. Classification (NCBI taxonomy): domain Bacteria; kingdom Bacillati; phylum Bacillota; class Bacilli; order Caryophanales; family Bacillaceae; genus Niallia; species Niallia sp. M35. Next base: position 63,959 of record NZ_JBPCEP010000014.1, on the reverse strand, counting down.
TTCTAATAACAGGAGAATAAGCGTTAAATGTTCCGTAAATAAGTAAAAACAGAAGAATTACCGCGGCAGCACTTCCTACTATTTTTGTTGCATCTTCTGACGGAATAGATAGGTTTAATAAAAGCCATCCTAAATTAGCTAATGGAAACAGTATGATACCATATTCAAAAATAGCAAGCCAGTACGCACCAAGTACTTTAAATATGGTAATGGACTTAAGGAAATGGCTGACAATATATGAATAAGAGAAAAGAATAGCTGCTCCAATATAAATGGATGGATAGGTTAATAGATTTAAGGAATCAAGCCATACATAACCATTCCATCCTAAGTAGAAGACGAGTAGATTATATAAAAGGAATACGAGAATGACAGATAGGATTAATTTGATTTTTTTCATGAGAAACTCCTTAGACTGAAATAATAATTTAGGGAAAGAAAAAACGTGAATACAATAAGATTCACGTTTTTTAGAGAGTCACTTGAAGTGTGAGTTAGCAAACATCTACTTCAAATTGATTAACTGGCCACCAGAAGAAACCATCTTTTTCTAATAATTCATCAGCTTCTTTTGGTCCCATTGTACCAGAAGCATAATTAGGGAATTGAGTAGCAGGTGTTTGTTCCCAAGCTTGGGAAATTTTATCGACATAGCTCCATGATAATGCCACTTCATCCCAATGTGTAAAGTTAGTAGCATCCCCATGCAAGCTATCGTCAATTAGCTTTTCATATGCTTCTGGCGTATTGATTCCTGCAATACCAGTATTAGCATAGCTTAGCTTTATTGGTGTTGCTTCCATATTTTGTCCTGCTTTTTTGGCGTTTAAGTGTAAAGTAATTCCTTCTTCTGGCTGAATGTGAATAACAAGAAGATTTGGAGTGATTTCTTGATTTGGACGATTATATAAATTCATTGGAATATCTTTAAATTGTACCACTATTTTTGTTGATTTACTTTCTAATCTTTTACCAGTACGGATATAGAATGGAACACCAGCCCAACGGAAGTTATCAATCATTACTTTTCCAGCGACAAAAGTTTCTGTGTTGGAGTTAGGGTCTACCATTTGTTCTTCGCGGTAGCTCGGTACCTCAACATCTTCCACAAGTCCTTTTCCATATTGTCCTCTTACAAAGTATTTATCAACTTCATCTACTTCAACAGAACGCATGGCACGGAAAACTTTCACTTTTTCTGAGCGAATCTCATCTGGTGTAAGTTTAATTGGCGGTTCCATTGCAAGTAGTGCAACCATTTGCAGCATATGGTTTTGAACCATATCACGAAGTGCCCCGCTTGTTTCATAATATCTTCCACGTTCTTCCACGCCTAATACTTCACTTGAAGTAATCTGAATGTTACTGATATAGCGGTTATTCCATAGATTTTCAAAAATTGCATTGGAAAAACGGATTGTTTCGATATTTTGAACCATCGCTTTTCCTAAATAGTGGTCAATTCGATAAACTTCATCTTCAGAAAAAGCAGTACGAATTTGTTCATTCAGTTCTTTGGCCGATTCTAAATCATGACCAAATGGTTTTTCGATAATTAGACGTTTGTACCCTTTTACTTCTGTTAGTCCATCCTGCTTTAAATGAATGGCGATAGGACCAAAGAATTCAGGTGCCATTGCTAAGTAGAATACACGATTACCATTTAAGTTATGTTTTACATCTAATTCATCAGCTATGTTTTTAAGCTCAACATAAGAACTTGAATCTGTAACATCATGTGAATGATAGCAGAAATAAGAAGCGAATGTCTCAAGATCATCATTTTTAGAACTTGCAATTGCTTCAGAAACAGAATTAACAACATTTTGTTTAAACTGTTCTTGTGTTAATGTTCTTCTCCCGACACCTACAACCGCAAAATTTGCTAATTTACCTTTTTTATACAATCGATAAAGAGAGGGGAAAAGTTTTCTATTCGCTAAATCTCCTGTTGCCCCGAAGATCATAATAAGTGCATTTGATGTTTGTTTTTCATTCACTTTCTAGTACCTCATTTCATTTATATATGTATGAAAATTATTAAATTGCTGTTTTACATAGGTGCATTTTCACTTAAATAATACATGTACCTATACAGTTATAAAATTTTATCTTTTTCTTAAGGAGATAGCAACAAATTTGTTTATAATTTTTGCAAATATTTTTACTATTTGTATTTACAGCAGAAATTTTTCATTCATCCAACATGATATTACAATATATTAGCAAAAGTTACTAGTTAAAAGATTTACGTATTTGGATAAACAGGCAGCTGTAAAGTATACTTAATACGTCTATTCTAATTTAGTATTTAATGATACGCTTTTATTTATACAAAGGATTCATGACAAGAAAGAAAACGAAAGGGGATTAGTAAGCTTATTATGAAGTTGCAATTTTTAGGAACTGGGGCAGGTATTCCAGCAAAAGCAAGAAATGTTACAGCGATTGCTTTAAAGCTTTTAGAAGAGAAGGGAAGTATTTGGCTATTTGATTGTGGCGAAGCAACGCAGCATCAAATTTTACATACCAATATTAAACCAAGAAGAATTGATAAAATTTTTATTACCCATTTGCATGGAGACCATCTATATGGTTTACCAGGCTTTCTCGCCAGTCGGTCTTTCCAAGGGGGAGAGACACCACTAACGATATATGGGCCGAAAGGAATTAAGGAGTATGTACAAGTTAGCCTTGCTGTCAGCAAAACTTTTTTAAAGTATGCGCTAAATATTGTAGAAATCGATGAAGGCATTATTTTGGAAGAACAAGATTTTATCGTGGAAGCAAAAATACTTGAGCATGGTGTTACAAGTTATGGCTATCGGATTATAGAAAAGGACCGACCTGGAAAATTAGATACAGATAAATTAAAGCAATATGGAATAATGCCTGGCCCTATTTATAAAAAAATTAAAGAGGGGGAAGACCTCGTCCTTGATGACGGTACGATTGTAGGTAGCCAAACCTTTCTTGGCCCGAATATTAAAGGGAGAATTATCACTATTTTAGGAGATACAAGAACCTGTGCTTCTGCTGAGATTTTGGCGAAAGAGGCTAAAATATTGGTTCATGAAGCAACCTTCTCCGAAAAAGAAAGTTCCATCGCAACGGAATATTATCATTCTACAACGGCACAAGCTGCCAAAACAGCTAAAAAGGCAAATGTAGACTGTCTCATTCTTACACATATTAGTGCCAGATATGATTATGCATTAACAGAACAATTATTGCAGGAAGCAAGAACTATCTTTCCCAATACATATATAGCAGAAGATTTTTCAGAATACGAGATATAAGTAAAAGGATGTTGTCAAAAAAGCGGCAACATCCTTTCTATATTTAAATAATGTTATTTGGACAGTTTTAGTTCTTCTGTAAGTGCTTTTCCCATCCTTTTGGATTGGGCTGTTGCCTCTTCCATACACGAAATGAAGGCCTTCTGTACATCATATTGCTCAAGAATGTTAATGCCTGCTTCTGTTGTGCCACCAGGACTAGTTACATTCTTGCGAAGCTCAAGTGCGCTCTTGGGGGACGATGCGATCATTTCCGCTGCACCAAGGATTGTTTGTACAATCAACTCATTAGCTACTTCCCGATTTAGTCCGATTTTTACAGCTCCTTTTTCCATCGCTTCCACTAAATAATAGATATAAGCTGGACCGCTTCCAGAAAGACCGGTTATGGCATCTAATTGTTCTTCTTGAACAAATGTAACTAATCCAACTGTTTCAAACATGTCCAGGACGAATGTTTTTTGTGCTTCTTCTACAAAGGAGTTGAAGGCAATACCTGTTGCTGATTTTCCAACTGTTGCAGAAGTATTGGGCATAGCACGTGCAATGGGAACTTCCAGTCCGATTAGCCGTTGCAGACTGTCCATATTTACGCCAGCAAGCACGCTAATGAGCAGCGTTTCTTTTGTGATATAATTTTTCCATTGTACAGTAGCTTCTTTTAGATCTTTCGGTTTCATCGCGAGAATAATGGCATCAGCTTCTCCAACTAATTTTTCTATATCGAAAGAGTATTTAACACCATAGCGATTCTGTAATTCAATGAGTCTTTCTGTATTACCGCGGTTTGTGACGGTAATTTCTGTACTCTCCTGCAACTTACTAGAAACAATCCCCGAAATTAACGCTTCGCTCATAGAACCAGCACCAATGATAGCAATTTTTTTCATTTTTATTCCTCCTATAAAAACGTTGTATGGAAATAAGAAAACCTCTCGTCATAATGAAAGGACGAAAGGTTTTTTCCGCGGTACCACCTTAGTTTAACTATAATCAGCATATGTGCGTGATTATACAACTCTTTTCCGGTAACGACGGTTTACGTTTAGGTTTGCCTAACAACTCCTAAGTAGGTTCAATGAAATGGATCTTGATGAAGTTTTGCAGCCATAGAACTTCACTCTCTAGCAAGCCATTGTCATTTACTAATCTTAATCATCGCATTCCTATGATAAATTTATTTGATTATGCAAGAAAAAAGGCTTGTCTGTCAATAGAAAAATAGAGTAGTGGGAAAATTAGTCCGTTGATTGTATAATTAAATTTAGAATTTTACAAAAAAAGGGGATTCGCAATGAAGAATAGAATAAAAGGTTCTTATCTATATTTCTTGATAGATGATAATCTCATCTATTGTTACAAATTAGAGTCACACACATACATTACATTAGATGACTTAAAAAAAACTAAGCATTCTGCTCTTTATAATATTAAAAATAGACAAGAGTTTCAAAGCTTTGAACATGAAAATAGTGAAGCAGTGCAAGGTCTTGGATTATTTTTGGATGAAGAAAGTTTAAACGAAATAGTTACGTGCATCAACAAAGCGATAGAAAACAACAGAAGAAAAGACCGTGAAACATAAAAAAGCTATTCATCTTGTTGCATCCCCATATATTGCAAGTAGATTAGCTGTTGATCTTCAAGGATAAGGAAAAAACAGATTATATCAGGACTAGTCAGCTTATATGGAGAGATAGAGGAAAAGTATCTTTATACGGATCCCGATTTTCTTGAATATTGGATTCGCTACCTTGTTTATTCAGGTGCATTGGAGATGAAAGGAATTCCTAAAAATAGGAGACGTTATTTTGTTTGTTTAAAAAAGATGAGTGAAGCGCTCAGTTGTTATTTTAAATTTTCTATGTGAAAATGAGAAGGGAAACATCAAGGCCAAGAAAGAGAAAAGTTGGATTTAATCGATATAATATATCAATCTATTGATGATTATTTAGGAAATAAGAATAAGGCATTTTTACATGATGCATGTGCTTTTTGAGGTGGATAATGAAGGAATTAAACGGAAAGAACATAGTAATTACAGGTGCTTCGTCTGGCATAGGAGAGAAAATTGCTATAAAAGCTGCTCATTTGGGGGCTCGTCCTATCCTTCTGGCTCGTTCAGAAGATAAGCTCGCTGCTATTTGCAAGAAAATAAATAATCAGTTTCCCGGACAAGCTCTTTATTTTACTTTAGATGTAAGCAATTTGGAGCAAGTAAAGAAAGTCTTTGCAAAGATATATCAAGAAGTTGAATTTATTGATATATTAATTAATAATGCTGGATTTGGTATCTTCGATATGGTTCATGAAGCAAAAATGGAAGACATTAATCGATTGTTTCAAGTAAATGTAATGGGGCTTATTGCTTGTACCAAAGAGGTATTACCTTCGATGCTAAAAAATAATGAAGGCCATATCATTAATGTCGCCTCCCAAGCAGGAAAACTAGCTACTGCTAAATCAAGTGCCTATGCAGCGACAAAACACGCTGTTCTAGGATTTACAAATAGTCTTCGAATGGAAGTGGCTAATTCAAATATAAAAATCTCTGCTGTAAATCCAGGACCAATCGAGACAAATTTTTTTCATATAGCCGACAAAACGGGGAATTATGTAAAAAATGTGCAGAAATTTATGCTTTCAGCTGATACAGTGGCTGATAAAATAATAAAATTAATGCTACATCCAAAACGTGAGTTAAATTTACCTGTGTGGATGAACTGGGGAAGTGTTCTTTATAATCTATTTCCGGGAATTGCAGACAAGCTTGTTGGCGGGATTTTAAATAAAAAATAGAATGAGCTAAAGTGAATTCGTAATATAACTATAAACAACATCTTGAACTAGATCATAAAGGTCATGGACAGGATGTTGTTTTTTTAAAGCGATAATATGGACTGCTAAGCGTTCATAATCATGAAGAGAGAGTGAATCGGGTTCCAAATGATATTGATTAAGTGATTTTTGAATCATTTTTTTTATGAGTAATGTATTCATCTTATCTTTCCTTATTAATGAGTAGTTTTTCTTTTAATAATAAAAAGTGAAAAAATTAGATTATCCGTATAAACACTGAATGTACTAATACCTTTCAAGGAAAAAGTAATATAACTACTATTTTACTACTTTTGGACGAATCTTGATATGTTGAAATAATCTAGAAAAGGAAAAATCCTTCCATTGTGAAAATTAAATACGGAATAGATAGGCACTTTAAAACAAAGTGTCTCAGACTGTAGACAAACTCCTGTATTTTTGGAAATAGAAGTTTAACTAAAGAATATTTATTAACCTCTTTGAATCAGGGGGTTACTTTCCACTCCGGGGGTTCGCTTTCCGTGGGGCTCGCGCTGAGCCGCTTCGGCTTTCAGCCTGCAGGGTCTCAGACTGTCTCGCTAATCCCACAGGAGTCTCACCCCCTCCACTCCAAGCAACGCATAAAAATGCAATTCTACTTCACAAATATCTTTTTGTCTACAAACTGAGGCACTTTAAAACAAAGTGTCTATTTTTATGTTTTAGAAGATTGGCGTGTGATTTAAGGAAAATACAAATGAATCAACTCTTTGGGATAAGTATTAGAAGAAAAACGATTAGAATCTGGTGTATCACAAAATAAGCTAGCAGTTCACGATGGAGTTTTCAGTAAATCTAGAAAAATATTAACCAGTTAATTATTTTTTGTGAAATATGTATTTTATATTGACTATGATAAAATCTTAATATAAACTACAAATAATTAACTGGTTAACAAAAAGATGAGGTGATTTAAATGGACAAAAACACAGAAGCACTAGAGGCTTTAGAACAATTCATCAAGGAAAGAGAAGCTGTTGATAAAATAAGAAAACAGATGAAAATAAGCCAAGAAGAATCAATTATATCGGATTGGACACTGACTCAATTACACATCGTGGCAACTATTAAAGAAAGTGGAAGAGCAAATAATACTACATTATCTGAAAGTTTAAATGTATCTAAACCAGCGATTACAAAAGCTGTCAGGAAATTATTAGAGCATCATATCTTAGAAAAGGTACAAGATGAAGATAACAAAAAAGAAATTTACTACTTGCTAACAAAATCAGGAGAAATGCTTGCTCTTATCCATGCACAACTACATAAACAGGCAAGGGAACGTTATTTGCGTATTTTGAATGAATTTAAACCAGCTGAATTAGAGATCATTATTCGCTTTTTAAATGCTATAACGGAAAGTATAAAGTCTCAATAAGTCTAAAAAGGAGAATATGTATGTCTCGAAAAATGTCTCAAACGAAAATGTTATCTTTATATTTGTTGAGTATTAGTAGTTTTTTCGTTTCTTTAAATCAAAATATTTATACACCGGTGATTCCGCTTATTCGAGATTCCTTTAATGTTTCTATCAGTTGGGTGAATTTTACTGTTAGTAGTTTTATTTTTATCATAGCACTGATTCAAATTATTTTAGGGACTATGATAGATACGAAAAATCAAAAACATTTATTAATACTTAGTTTTATTTTCATTGCTATTTCAACGATTGCCTGTTCGTTTGTAACCAATTTTATACTCTTTATGATTTTTCGGATTGTTCAAGCAATCGGTGCAGGGATTGTCCCTTTAGTGGCAATAAATATGATTTCACACTTATTTGAAGGGGAGAAAAGAGGGAGTGCCATGGGTACGTATCAAATATTGCTCACCCTTGCTCCCGCAGTTGCCCCAATATTAGGAGGAATATTAGGAGAACATTTTGGTTATCCAGGGATTTTCCTATTTCTTTTTATTGTTGCGATCGTCTTGCTGCTGTTTATTATATATACACTTCCTGATAGTGGTGAAAAAGTATATAGTCAGAGAATATCACCAAACTTTATTCAAACCTATCAGGCTATCTTTTCCAACAAAGTAGGTTTTATAACGATAACAGTAAGTTTTTTTATCTTTTTCATTTACTTCGCTATTATCGTATTTTTACCGATACTACTCAACGACCATTATCATATATCCTTGCAAAATATCGGGTTATTATATTTACCTTTAACAGTAAGTATGATTTTAGGGAGTATGCTCTTCAAAAAATTGCAGATAAGAATATCGTGGAGAAAACTGTTTACGATTGTTCTTTTTTTGATGCCTCTGCTCATTATAATTTTTGGTTTACTTCATACGAAATCAATCATAGGGTTAAGTATTCTATTATTTATGTATGGGATAACAGTAGGGTTTGCTTCTCCCTTATTTTCAACGGTTATCAGTAATGAATATAATGAAAACCGTGGTGCTGCTTTAGGTTTGTTTAATTTCATTCGTTATTCTGGTATGGCAGTCGGAGGCATGTTTATTGGATTAAGTCGCATACTACCAAGCTCTTACATCTTTATCTTTTTAGGTGTGTTACTACTTCTTCTTTCTTTATTTCAATATTCAAGTTTAAAAAAGACTTGGAAACAAAGATAGCCTAAACACTATAAACAGTCCATTTTAAGTTTGATTAGCGTTTTTTCTGAAGTGAATGGGTCTATAAATAATAAAGGAAGAGGTTAAATGAAGCATTGTTAGATGTAGTATGACGATAGTGATTTCTCTTTCTTAAGTTTAAAAAAATAGTATCTTTGTACAAAGTATTATATACTAATTTTTATCTAATAAAAGGATTATCACTAATTTTTGATAAAATAAATGATAAGTTCGAACCTATAGGGAGATGAGATAAAATGGAAAAAGCAACTTTTGCAGGTGGATGTTTTTGGTGCATGGTATCCCCATTTGAAGAACAGCCAGGTATTGGCGGTATTGTTTCAGGTTATAGCGGGGGACATGTGGAAAATCCAACTTATGAACAGGTGAAAACTGGAACGACAGGACATTTTGAAGTAGTGGAAATCACATATGATCCTGAAGTCTTTCCATATGAACGTTTATTAGAGTTATATTGGCAGCAAATTGATCCGACAGATCCAGATGGCCAATTTCATGATCGTGGGCCACAGTATCGAACAGCTATTTTTTATCATAATGATAAGCAAAAAGAACTTGCAGAGAAATCAAAACAAGCTATGGCGGCAAGCGGAAAATTTAGCAAGCCCATTGTTACATTAATTGAACCAGCAGCTATCTTCTATCCAGCAGAGGACTATCATCAAGATTATCATAAGAAGAATAAGCAGCATTATAAAGAGGATAGAGAAAAGTCAGGAAGAGATGTGTTTATTAAAGAACACTGGTAAAAAAAGAAGCGAATTTTGCTAAACAAACTGTCTGTAATGATAGATTGTAGCAAAATTCGCTTTTTGTGTTTTCTTTGAGTCTATCTTCCTATGTTTTGTTTGATTATCCTAAACAGCAATAAATATTTTTATTTTTAGGCTAAAGTATTGTCGATACTTGTCGATATGATATAAGGATTAGATCAATGAAAAGAGGTAGCTTCAATGAAATTTTTACAAAATATCAATATTTCTAAAAAAATATTGATTATCATTATGTTTAGTACTATTGGACTGGTGCTGATCGGATTATTTGGAATGTATGGAATAAAAGAGATGGCGAAAAGTTCCAAAGAAATGTATGAAGAAAATCTATTACCTAATACTTACATAGCAAAGATCCAAAACTATCGCCGCACGAACGATAGCTTAGTTATAGAGCTAATGATAACAGAGGATAAAAAGAGAAATGAAGAGTTATTAGAGACTATTAAAAAGAATTCGGAAGAATCGGATAAATATGTCAAAAAGTTAGATGCTATTTCGCTTTCCAAAAAAGAAGAGGATGAATATAAAATTTTTAAAGATGCCTATACAGGCTTTAGAAGTCTTCAAGATGAAGTGATATCATTAGCAAACAATAATTTAAATGACTCTGCCTATAATCTTTATACGAAAAATCTTGAATCGAAGAGAAATATTATTAATAGCCAATTGGATAAACTCCAAACAGCAAATGAGGAAAATGCAGAACAGATATCAAATGAAAATAACAAGTATTATATGAAAATGATATATATTTCTTGGGGAGTTATATTTGTTGCTGTTGTACTTGCTGTATTATTAGGTCTCTATATTTCCGCAATGATTGTTAGCCCAATTAAACGTCTACAGATTTTAATGGAAAGAGGAGGACAAGGAGATTTCTCTGCAAGATCAAGTTATAAGGCAAAGGATGAAGTAGGTTCTCTATCCGATAGTTATAATAGGATGGCGGATGGTATGAAGGCGCTTATCGAAATGTTATCGGAAACGTCCCATCATCTCGCTTCATCATCGGAACAATTGAGTTCCAGTTCAGAAGAAAGCAGCAAAGCAAGTGAACATATTTCTGAAACAATCCAGCAGCTTGCAGAAGGGTCTGAAACACAAATGAGATTGATGGAATCAAGCTCAGCTGGTATCCGTAATGTAAATGAAACGACTGGACATATAACAGTGCGTGCAAAAAAAGTGGCAGAAACAGCAGAGCAAACAGCGGATGTATCGCATGAGGGTGCAAAACGTATTTCAGAAGTAACGACACAAATGAAATCCATTAATAATAATGTGGTGACGCTTGCTGAATCAATAGCTACATTAGAAACTAGAATAAATCAAATAGGAGATATTACTATGGTAATATCGGACATTTCTTCCCAAACCAATTTATTAGCATTAAATGCAGCCATTGAAGCGGCAAGAGCTGGAGAACAAGGAAAAGGTTTTGCTGTTGTAGCGGATGAGGTAAGGAAATTAGCGGAACAAACTGCTGGATCGGCTGAGCAAATTACTGGTCTCATCAGCCAAATTCAAATTGATTCTAAGAATACTTCCTTATCGATGACAACTGCTGCAAATGATGTAGATGCAGGAATAACAATTGTCCAAGATGCAGGAGAATCATTCCATAGAATCGAACATTCTGTACAAGAACTAGTTATATTAGTAGAGGAAGTAAGTCAATCGCTTGATCAATTAAAAGAACATACGAATACAATCAATGGTTCGATTTTGGAAGTGAATTCGATGGCAAGTGAAGCAGCAGCAAGTACAGAAAATGTATCTGCTGCAACCGAAGAACAGGTTGCATCCATGCAAGAAATAGCAGCTTCTTCTACATCATTAGCACAATTAGCTTCCGATTTACAAGATAAGATAAAGCAATTTAAAATATAAAATTTCATAGAGAATTGCTTAAAAATGTATAGCAGTTCTTTTCATTTAGTATTCGAATAGGTATGTAAGCAAATATAAACCCGAACTATTATACGGAAATGTTAGTGGGAATTTCGTATAATAGTTCGGTTTTTTTTATTCAAAAGAAATGAAAGAATGATAGATTTAGAACTTGATCTAGAGGTTGTAGCACAACCCTTTCTTATGTGTTCAAAGGAATATCGTATAGTAATAGCGTATTTAAAAATCTTTATCCTTTTGGCTATGTCCTCAAAATATAATGTAAAATTAATTATAGTATTCCGAAAAAAGATGCACATGCTCTAATCGAAAATGCTTCCGTTATATTCTTGTTGGGTGGAGATACACTTAACTTAAATAGTTTTTTGCAGGAATATGAACTGTTTGATTTGATTCGAAAAAGCAAGGCTGTTGTAATGGGGGCAAGCGCTGGTGCAATCAATATGTCCGCAAAATGGTTATGCTCAAAACATTTTGGCTATGAAGTGGAAATAAGCACTGTATATGATGGAATTAGTCTTGGCAATTTTTCGATTCTGTCTCATTTTGACCTAGAAAATAACCTTGCATTGGTTCAAAAAGAACTATCTCCTTTATCAGAGGAAATTGACATTTATGCATCGAATAAAGATTGTGCTGTACGAGTAAAGGAAGATAAAGTGGACATTTTAGGTGAGGTGTATTTAATTTCCCACTCAAATATTAAGAAATTAGAGGAGACTCTCTAATTTTTATTGAAGTGTAAGCAATACTTTAGACTACTAAGGATGATATATATTAGAATTAACGGAGTATTAGAAATATTAACGAAAGTGGGGATATAGATAATGGAAGTAAAACTGCTAACTCTGCAAACGAATAATATCAAAGAAATGAAGAGTTTTTATGTAGAGACTCTTGGATTTCCATTGATTAAGGAAGATAGTCATAGCTTTTGCATTAAAGCGGGTTCAAGCAAATTGAAATTTACATCAGAAAATGTATTGGGTAATCCATATTACCACTTTGCTTTTAACATTTTTGCTAATAAATTTGCAGAAGCAAAGTCATGGGTAAAAGAAAGGGTTGCATTAAATGTTAATGATGAGGGAGAAGATGAAGTGTATTTTTCCAATTTCCAAGCTCATTCTCTCTATTTTTATGATCCTTCTGGAAATATAGTAGAGTTTATTTCAAGGAACTCTATTTCCGAACAAGATGAGGCTCCTTTTTCTAGTGAAAGTGTCATAAACATCAGCGAGATAGGGGTAACGGTCAGTGATGTAGCAGCCGCAGGGAAAAGATTGATGAAAGTGGGAATTAATGAACGGGATAATCAACCTTTAGATCTAACATCCATCAACTTTATGGGAGAAAAATCAAAAGGCATCTTCTTAATCCTTAATAAACCAGGAAGAGAATGGTTCTTCTCTAATAAAATTTCAGCTGTATTCCCTCTGGAAATTATCACCTCTCAACATCACACAATCGTGGTTGATGTAGAAGGGAATTTAGAAGTTAGCTAGAATGAATATAAAAATTTTTCCTTGTTGATAAATTCAGAGGTTGGAAAAGATATAAATCTTTGTATGGGAGATTGGTAAAAAAGTATTTGAAAGATTAATACCTTCTAAATTTAATAGGAAGTATATGGTACCAAAGGATCATCCTACTTTTAAAAACATTGCATTGACAATCACTATAGCAAAATATAGACTCAAATTATAATAGGTAAATATGGAAATTAATGGACGGTGATCTGTTGATAGATGGAGGAGTGGCTGAATTGACTTTCAACAACATTTTAATCGTGGATGATCATGAGGAAATTATCCTATTGATGACAGATTTTCTTGAAATAGAAAACTATCAAGTCTATAGTGCAAAAAATACGAATGAAGCGAGTGATATATTACATCAAACAAAAATAGATTGTATTCTTCTAGACGTTATGATGCCAGGGATGGATGGATTTAGTTTTTGTAAAAACATTCGCAAAGAATCTGATATCCCTATTCTATTTTTAAGTGCATATGAAACAGATACTGATAAAATTAGAGGTCTTACACTTGGAGCAGATGATTATATTGTTAAATCCGCTAGTCCTAGTGAAATAGTAGCTAGGATTAAAGCTGTTGAAAGAAGAATGAGTCTTACAAGAGAGCGTGGCTTAGGGGAAAAAAAGATACTTTCCATCGGCAATCTAATATTAAACAAAAACACAAGGTCAGTAACAGTTGGTACACAAGAAGTGGACCTTACAGCCATTGAGTTTAATTTATTAGAATATTTTATGGAGAATGAAGGAATTGTATTATCCTATGAACAAATAATTGCAAGAATTTGGCATGATGAATTTACAGGGTATCACAGTGTCCGCGTTCATGTTGCTAATTTAAGGGAAAAACTAGCTGTTTTTTCTTCTATTCCGGAAATAAAAACGATTAGATCAGTTGGTTATCTATTACAAAAAGGATGATAACGTAAATATGCATAAAATAAGTTTTAAGTTATTGATTTTTATTAGCTTTCTCGTCATTTTTTTTGTTCCAGTATCAATAACAAAGTTAATTTTCCATAAAGTGATAGATAACCACTCTCAATTTGATGATATAACCTATGAGAGGAACGAGTGGATAGAGAAAAATGTTTTGGATATGGATGGCAGAGTATTCTTTGAAGAAGATTGGCGAGAGCAGTTAATCCATAAAGCGGAGGAAGATAATGTAGAATTATTTATTATTAATCGAGAAGGGGAAATAACCTATACAAAAGGAATAGTAGAATCCAGAAATGCATTAATTGATAAAAAGGATGATCAAACAACAGGCGTAAGATATGAACAATATGATTTTGGTGGTTTTGATCAATATAATATATATGCTGAAGATTCACTAATAGCTTCTGTATATATTAGTTACCCAATATCGGATCAGGCAGTGATTAATAACCATCCAAATTATGATCTCGCAATATTAACTGGGATAATTACAATTGTTGCTGGTTTGATTATCATCTTCTTTCATAAAAATTTGATTAAGCCATTGTCTGCTCTTAATCGTTCTTCTCAACAAATCTCTAATGAAAATTATCATGTTACTTTGCCAGCTTCCAGAATTAAAGAAGTGAACAATAGTACAGAAGCTTTTATGAAGATGGCGCATAAACTTGAATTAGCAAAGCAGAAAAATAAACAGTTGGAGGAGGAAAGAAAACTATTTGTTTCTTCTATTGTTCATGATTTGAGAACACCTATTTTTTCGTTAAGAGGTTTCTTGGAAGGATTACAGAAAGGGATTATTACAAAAGAAAAAAAGAAAATACAATATGTTGAAATGTGTTTGAAACAAGCTGATCATTTGAATGAATTAGTTTCATCATTGGCTGATTATTCTAAAATTGAAGGACAAATTAAGCTGGGAAAAATAACCACTTTCACTATGCTAGATATAATATCTGATGTGAAAGAACTGTTGTATTATAGCTTGGCTCAAAAAAATATAATGGTTGAAGTAAATATTGTAACGAATAAGCAAATTAGTGGTGACTTTTCATTGCTGAAAAGAGCTTTTGAAAATATATTGGCTAATAGCATCCGCCACAGCCCAGAAAATGGAACAATCGAGGTTATAATAAAAGAGGATAAAGGCTATGTAGAGACCGTAATTGTAGATAATGGAGAAGGTTTCGTTGAAAGTGAATTGGATTATGTATTTAAACCATTATATAGAGGAGAATCTGCAAGAAGTGGTCCAAATCAAAGGATGGGACTAGGGTTAACCATTACACATGTAATCATTCAAAAACATGAAGGGATTATTAAAGCGACTAATGATAAGAAAAAAGGAGCAAAAGTGATTGTACGGATCCCTATTAATGGTTCAGCATAATATACTTCCTCAAACAAAAAAGAATCGACAATGGAAAGAACTATCTATCCATTGTCGATTCTTTTTTTTCGAGTAAACGCAGGTAACTATTTTTTTTCGAGTAAACGCAGGTAACTATTTTATTTTGATAGTAAATGAATGTTTCTTGATAGAATCTTGATAAATCTCTGATCCTGCCTTTATATTGCCTAATTATAATGGGAATGAAGGAGGGATTCACAATGAAAGTTCTAGAAGTCAACAGACTATCAAAAAAATATGGACATGGTCTAAGTGAAATAAGAGCTCTTGAGCAAATAAATTTAGAGGTTGAAAAGGGGGAATTTGTTGCAATAATGGGAACAAGTGGTTCAGGAAAATCGACATTGTTAAATATGATATCTGGGCTGGACACTTACGATGAAGGGGAGGTTCTTATAAGTGGTGAAAATATAAAAGGATATTCCGATTATCAATTGACACGCTTACGAAGTGAAAAAATAGGGTTTATTTTTCAATTTTTCCATTTAATCCCTGTGTTATCAGTATTAGAGAATGTTACCTTGCCAGGTATGCTAAAGCAACACAAAAAAGGAGACATAGAGAAAAAAGCCATTGATATATTACGTTTAGTCGGATTAGGCTCATTTATCCATTCTAAACCAACCCTGTTGTCAGGTGGTCAACAACAAAGGGTAGCAATTGCCAGAGCACTAATAAATGAACCTGACTTGATTCTGGCAGATGAACCTACAGGAAGTCTTGATTCAAAAACATCAAAAGAAATGATGGCAATCCTGCAAAGATTTAGTCATACCTTACATCATACTATCGTGCTGGTAACACATGATCCAACTGTTGCGGCCTATGCAGATCGTGTAGTTTTTATGAGTGATGGGAAAATTGCGGATGTGCTTTCATTAGCTAACACGAATCTAGAATGTCAGGAGAAAATAAGAATTATCTCCTCGAAAGTAGAGGGTTTAGGTGTATGAAGCAATTATGTAAAGCAGCAGGGAAATTCTTGTTATTCCATAAAACGAGACATCTTTTTTTGATTATTGGTGTGACATTAGGTGTTGCCTTAATTATTGCTATACAAGTATTAATTGCTAGTATTGAAGCATCCAATGAAATAGCAATTAAGGAACAATATGGAGACTATGATTTAGTAGTAGGATATCAGACGGCAGAGAAATCTGTTTCAGCAGGTGAAATAGAAGAAATGAAAAATCTAGAATCTGTTGAGAAAACTACTCGCTTTCTATATCCATATTTAGACAAAGAGTCGGAAATGAATATGTTGGGGGAACCAATATATGCAGGTTTTGAGAATGAAGAATTAGCATTTGAATATCCGGTTGTCTCACTAGCAAAAGGTGCATTTCCCCAAAAAGAGGAAGTATTGGTTTCTTCCCAATATGCGAAACAACATCAATTAGAAATAGGCTCAACTGTGGAAATGAAATTTCCTCCTAATGGTACGAAAGAAGTGACTATCTCTGGATTTACTGTTGATAATCAAGCACTAAGTAATATGGCTATTTTTGATTATGAATGGCTTCAAGAAGCAACTTCTAAAAAGAATCATACGACGGCAGTGATTATCCAATTGGACAATCATGAAAATAAGCAAATGGTCATTAATCAATTACGTCAAATAAATCCAGAGTTTTTTATCGACTCACGCAGTGAAATCGATAAGGAGCGAGAAAATATCGGCGGGATTGGTCCAGTTATTCAAGGTCTCAACATTGCCATTTATCTAGTTAGTGCTTTAATTATCATTAGTACGATGCGTATGTCAGTTCAAGAGAAGCAAAAGGAATTGGCGACATTAAGAATATTAGGTTTTGAAAGAAAGCATATCTACTGTCTTGTACTGATTGAATCCTTGATATTAGGATTCATATCTTTAGTCGCAGGATTAATTATTGGGATTTTGCTTCCTGTAGGAGCACTCGATTTCTTTATAGATAGAATGAATGTCGGGCAAGGTGTGATTATCTTCCCATGGTCTGACTTGTTAATGAATTTAGGAATATTTAGCCTTGTCATTTTATTTTCTTCACTTGTTCCTGCTTATCAAGCAAGTTTAGCACCGCCGGTAGTTGCTTATCGTGGTTCAAGCAAAGTTCAGGCTTTATCCAAAAGATATACCGTAATAAGTATAGCTATTAGCTTGGTTACTGCTGTTGCCTATTTGATAAATGTTTACTTCATACAGAGCAAATCAATGTTTGTGATAAACGGAGTGTTATTCATTGTTTGTGCGTTTACGAGTATACCGCTTATGTTTGCTTTCAGTGTTAAATTGTTAGATTGGATTGCTAAGTTTATTAGGATACCAGTAGAATTTCTATTAGCCGCTCGAAATTTATTAAGGCAATTAAACAGGAATGTACAGCTTTCAGCCATTTTTACAATTGGTATTGTCATTACGGTAATTGGAATGGTTATTTTAACTACTATAAAAGATGAAACGACTGATATGATAAAAGAGAACAATCCAAACGATTTGAGAGTAATTTCCGTTGCTTCAGAATTAGCAGAAGGATTTCCGTACTCTTTCTATGAAAAAGTGGAGAAAGATCCTGATCTAGAAGCATTTTACTATACGAATGAAGTGGTTTTCTTAATAGAAAATCTCCCTCCAAATAAAAGGGAATTGTCTGAAGTAGTATTAGGCATTAGTGGAACAGACCTTCAACATAGTTTTGATTCTGGTAGTATTAAGACTGATGGTTTATCAACTCCAGAAGAGATGAGTGAAAATGGCGTTATGCTAACAGAACAAACGGCTGAGGAGTATGGATTTAATATAGGAGATACTATTATAGTGAATGTGTCAGAGGATTTTAATGAGTTAGATGAAAAAGAGTTTGTAGTAGAAGGAATTATTACTGATACCGAGCATATTGGGGATGCTGACTATCATTTTTTTACAACTAGAGAAAATATGAAAGCAATGTTTGGGATTGACACACTTTATCAGGTAGAAATGAACATTCTGCATGGAGATAAGAAAGAAAAAGTTAAGTTGATTCAATCCTTATTACAGGATCCTGCATATTCCAATACAATTCTCTATAGCCGTGCTGAAGAGTTGGCAGAGTTGGAGCAGCAGTTCCTTCAACGAGTATTCCTTCTTTACTTGGCAGTAGCCATGATGATTATATTTACTGTTATTGGGTTAATGAACAGTACTGCCAGCAGTATTAAGGAAAGACTGAAAGAACTTAGTATGTTGCGAGTATTGGGGAGTACTAAGAAGAGGTTACTTTCATTATTACTAATGGAAGGCGCATTACTAACAACAACAGCTGGTGTATTAGCGATTGGATTATCTACTTTATCGACATATTGCTTCATTCAAGGCTTGGATGCCAATACATTTGCAGTATTACCAAAACTTCTGTTGGGATTATTTTTATTATCACCTTTGATTGGTTTAGGAGCCGTCTTAATTCCCGCACTATGGGCAACAAGATTAGACCTAATGAAAGGAATGAGAGAATAACTTGATTAAATTTGATAAAGTTATAGTTTTAAATCTCTTGATAACAAATTAATTGATTGCGGCTTGCTTTTTTCAAAAGTTCCAGTTATTAATGTGGTTCTTAAGCTGTTTATTGTGTAGAAAATGGAGCAAGTTTGTAAAATAAAAAGAAATAAAGAGACTGGGACATAAGTATTTCAATTAAATTTAATCTCGAACAATTATACGTACACACTAAAAAAAATTCGTATAATTGTTTGGTTTTTTTATTTATTTTAAGAAAGAAGTTTTGTGGTAATCGCACGCAGACTGAATACACTGCGCTTTCCATGGGGCGAGCGCCAAGCCTCCTCGTCACTACGTTCCAGCGGGGTCTTGGACTTTCTCGCAGCTCCCATAGGAGTCTCCGTGTATTCAGTCTGCTCCGTTTTATTTTCTTTTGAAAAAAATGCTGGAACTAAATAATCTTTAAAAACGGAGTGAAATGGAGCGGAGGACACTCAACTCCTGCGGGAAGTAGAGCAAAGCCTAAGACCCCACAGGCTTGAAGCCGAGGAGGCTTAGGTTGCTCCCCGCGGAAAGGGAGTGTCTGTAGCGTAATGGAACGAATTGGTTTCCCTACTAATTTAGAGATTGTTCGTCTTTATCCATTAATTATTTTGTTATGTCCCACTCTCTTTTTAGTTGGGATAACTAGTCTATGAAAAAATGTCATGTATAATTGACATTTTATCAAAATGTCATATATAATGTACTTATAGGTCTTCGTGAAAGGATGTCTAACTTGAACAGGGTCAAAGAGTATAGGAAACATTGCAGTTTAACCCAAATTGAACTCGCTAAGAAAGTAGGTGTAGCAAGACAGACCATTAATTTAATTGAGAATGATAAATATAATCCCTCTTTGTCTTTATGTATTTCCTTAGCCAAGGAGCTTAACACAGACCTTAATACACTATTTTGGGAGGATAATACTAATGAGGAATAAGATACTTAATCGTTTTATAGGGGTTTATGATGATCGAGATGAATACCAGCTCTATGAAATCCATAAAGAATTAGCCTTTTCTGGAATTATGCTGTGGTATTTGACTACACTATTAATGATTATTAGTCTCATTATCGACACAATTCATCATACACTTTCATTTGCAACTCCTTCGCTTTTCATTGTTAATATGATTTATGCAATTTTGACACTTATAAAAATAAGAAAAAAGCAGCTTGATGAAACGGATTGTGCTTCTATAGAAGAGTACGAAGAAAAGAAAAAGCAATTGAAAAAAACGTCATTCCTAGCTGGCATTCAATGGGGCTTAAGTATGTTAATTTTGATGGAATATGTATTTCCGTATTTGTCAACAGGTGAATTAAACCTTGAGTGGTGGAACGTATTAATCTGGCTTTTAGGTGGAATGTTATTTGGTATGACAATGTATTTGTTCTCTAAATCAAAGCTGCAGAAACACTTTTGATATAGTTCGGCTTTCGCTGTAAGATCCTGAACATATGATACTTGCTTATAAAGGGAGCTTATGATCCAAAAGGGTATAATAAAACGAAGATAATACTAATTATTGAGAGACATAGAAACATGGAAAAAGATTGTATTTATTATTTTAGCTGTATTATCTCATGTTTCTTTCATTTGGCTGTCCTTAACTAATGTTGAATACAATAATGCTGGAAATGCAGACAAAAAGAATTACTCGTATTCCTAATAAAAAATTAGTTTAGTTTGCTGGCAAAAGTCCTTGAGAGTAATCCCATTCTCAAGGACTTTTGTATTTTTGCTGTATTCAAGATCTAATTATAAAGAAAAGCATTAACCAGTATATGTATTCAATATTATTCCTCCATATAAAACGCTGCTTTCGAAGGCCGTGTATTAAAGATAAATAATATAATCGTTACTGCAAACATTATGATGCTTCCTAATATGATAACAGACTTAATGGAAATCATTTCAGCCATTATCCCAAAAAGTATGGTCGAAATAATGATAAAAAAGGCTTCAATGCATCTGTACACACTGCCAACCCTTCCCATTACATGTACGGGAATATTCTTTTGATAAAATGTGTTAAATCCTGTGTTGAGAAAAGCCATCGAAAAGGAAAGAACAAAAAAACCAATTGCCGCTATCAAAAAATTAGCGGAAAATGCATAAATCATATACCCGACTGATACCATCAAGGATCCAAGTCCAATCAGCCAAGAGGTAGCAACCTTTTTAACAATTATGATATTAACTAGTGCGCCAACAATTATCCCCGCACCAGCAATACTCACGAGAAATCCATAATCTCTCTCTGACAATAGAAGTACTTCTCTTGAAAACGCTGCTTCCAGTGAATCTACTGCAGTTGCTAAAACCATTATTGTACTAAAGAGTAAATAAATAATGATAATATAGAGATGGTTCCGGCTAAAATCTACAACTAATCTCCAATCTTGTCTTAAAATCTTTAAAGATATTTTTTTATCTTCTGTTTCAATAAAATCATTTCTTTCAATATTTGGCAGAATAAGTGTGATAAGAGCTGAAATGAAAAGAGCTATTGCATTACTATAGATGGCAAAATTAGGTGTACCAATCATAAATAGCATTCCCGCAATGGCAGGTCCTATCACAAATGCTCCAGAATCAATTAAGCTTCGAAGTGAATTAAACCTTTTTCTTTGATCTGGAGGAATTAACTTGGTAATGTACGGTACTGACGTTTGTTCATACATGGAACTAGCTACATTAATAAAAAAAACGATTGTATAAATGGCAGAAAGAGATGATAGGGAAGGCAATAAGGCAATGAACACTGCTTGGAATATGTTCAGCAAAACCATCAAATGCTTTTTATTCAATCGGTCTATTAAACTACCGGACCAAAAGTTTGTAAAAAATGCAGATAGAGCCCTAAGTATATATAACCCCGAAACAGCAAGTACCCCCATCCTATCAAGAACGATTAAATTTAGCGCTATAAAATAGACCCATTCTCCAATACTGGAAATACCAATGCTTGATAATAAGATAGAAGGGTATTTCCACGACTTCACTAACTTGTTTATACGCAATTTATTTCCTCCTTAAAATGCAAAATTGGATAATAAAAAAACTCACCCCCAAGATTTAGTCTTGAGGACGAGTTGCTGCGCGCCGTGGTGCCACCCCAGTTTGACAATATGTTACCATATTGTCCTTTGTAGGTACGGTATGAAGAACATACATATACCCTAGCTCGATAACAGGAGCATCTGTCACACCATCACCCATATGGATCCGATGTGCCGCTCAGAGGCTTGCTTCCAACCATTATTCTTACTCCTTTCCACCAACAGGAGCTCTCTTTGAAGAATTGCATGATTGTACTCTTCTCTTCATCGCATGTATTTGTTTGTGGCATTTTAATGTTATTTACCATATCAAACCTTCGCGGGGATGTAAAGAAATTTTAATATGAATGTGTATATTTACTTTTTTTGAAGGGGCAAGGTAGCTCTATTGTATTTACGATAACAGGGGGTACTTCAATTTCTGCAAGCTATGCAAGTGCTTAAAAAGCCATATGACTATTGAGTTCTTCTAATAACTCCTGCGTATCAATGATGTATTGAAATCTTAATGAAATAAAGGCTATATTTTGTGATAATAGTATACTAGTAAGTTTACCAAACTTGCTATATTTTTCAATAAAATGTATGATAGTTTTATGATTATCGAACAAAAAAATAAAGATCAAATTAAAGTACAAATATTTAAGGCTTTGGCTGATGAATCCCGACTAGAAATTATCCGGATTCTTAGAGATCAAAAAACAGAATTAAGTTGTGGAGAGGTAGGTGAAAAAATTAATATTACAAAATCAACAGCTTCATACCATTTTAAAACTCTAAGAGAGGCGGGACTAACATCAACTCGTAAAGAAACTCGAAATAAGTATGTTAAATTAAATTTGGACACGTTTGAGAAGTATTTACCTGGTTTCCTAGATTCATTGTAATCTAGGGTGTTTTTTTGCAATACAGTTCGATAATCATTAAACTATAGAACAATGGAGTGACAGTTTTGAATAAGAAAATATCTATTACTTTTTTCTTAATTATGTTTGTTATTGGTACTGATACTTTTTTAATATCGCCACTAATCCCAACTTTACAAAGTGCTTATCACATACCGATAAGTTGGTCAGGATGGTTGGTAAGCAGTTATGCTTTGGGATATGCCATTTTTGCTTTAATAGCAGGACCAATCTCTGATGGAGCAAATCGCAAGAAAATAATGATTGTTGGTTTGGCTGGATTTTCTATATCCACTTTTATGTGTGGACTGGCAGCAAACTTTTGGACCATGATTATATTTAGATTGTTGGCAGGAATAAGTGCTGCTTTTGTAACACCGCAAGTCTGGGCTTCGATCCCCATTTTGTCTAGGCAGCAAGACATTATAAAAATAATGGGCTATGCAACTGGCGGTTTGGCTTTTTCTCAATTAATAGGAATTCCGATTGGAAGTTTATTGGCAACCTTTAGCTGGCATACCCCTTTTTACATAATTTCTTTTTTTTCTATTTTTTTGATTGTAGTTGTTTTCTATTTTATGCCTTCCATTAAAGCCATAAAGGATAGTGAAAAACAATCAGTTTTCAAGCGATATCGAGGTATATTTAAAACGGAAAATTCCATAAAATATTTCACAGCTTATTTTATATTCCAAGTAGGTAATTTTGCTGTATTCTCTTATATTGGTACTTGGTTTTCCAATCGTTTTTCGTTAAATGTATCTGAAATTGGCTTAGCAATGATGGTATTAGGACTTGGCAATATTATTGGCTCTTTTTTTGGGAGTGGATTGGTGAAAAAGTTAGGAGAACCAAAATCTTTACTCGCAGCCTTAGTAATGTTAATTTTGTTTTACTCAGCACTTCCATTTGTACCCAATTTGTTTATAGGGGAGTTGTTTTTCTTTTTCATATTCTTAATTAACGGAACTCTTTTTCCAGTATTTATGAGTATTTTGCAAAGCTTAACACACTCAGCTCGTGGGACTGTTTCCTCTTTAGCGAATGCTGCTATGTATGCGGGGACAACCATTGGCGGAGTTATTGGAGGGATTCTTTTTAGCCGAATTTTTGGTTTTACAGCAATAACATTTTTTACGGTAATCATGTATTTAACCTCTATTCTCTTATATAAAAGCAGTGGATTATTTAAAAACAGGCAAGATGAGCTTTCCAAGAAGGCGATCTTATAACAAATAAAGAATTAATTATAAGAAAAGCCATCGTTTCGATGGCTTAATCTGAATACATTATTATTTAGTAGAATTAATGTTGTTAAGCCTTAAATTTTAACTTTGCACATATTCCTTTAAAAAGTCATCGACGGCTTTTTCATAAGCCTCTTTGTTTTCATTATAGCTTTGAGCATGTGTACCATTAACAGCGAAAAATAATTTTTTCGGCCCCTTTTTTTTATCGAAAAGTTTTTGTGTCATTTCTGGCAAGATAAAATCATCTTTCTTGCTATGGATAAATAACATCGGACTTTTTATTTTATCAATGACAGAGATAGGGGAAATATCTTTAATCGAATAGCGAGCTCTGGCACGTAAGAATAAATTAGCGATAGGAATAAAGACTTTTCCAGGCAGTTTTATTTCCTGTTTGATGACATAATTTAACAGCTCCTTGAAATCGGAAAAAGGACAATCTGCAATATAGAAATCGGCTCCATCCTCGATTCCTCCAGCATAAAGAATCATTGTTGCTGCACCCATCGATTCCCCATGAATCCCTAAAAGTATATCTTTTCCTTTTTCTCGTTTAAGCCAATCGACAATTTGCTTTAAGTCGAATTTTTCGTAATAGCCAAAGCTTGTATTTTTCCCGCCCGATTCTCCATGTCTGCGATGATCATAAATAATACCGTTGAAGCCTCTTTCTAAAAATAGGTTCATATACTTAATCGAACTCGTTTTATTTTCCGTGACTCCATGGGAAATAATGATATATTTCTTCGTATCAAAAGGCTCTACTAGGATTGCTTTTAAATCATAACCATAAGGAGATGGAATGGTAATTTCTTGTTTAGTTAAATTTTCATAAGAAACAGGGTCTAATCTACCAGCTTCTTTTTCTCTATTTACAATAAAATCATTGTCTTTTTTCTTCATATACATTAATCGATTGGAACAGTATAAACCAATGGAAGTAATAAATAATAACACAGAAAATAAATAACGAAACAGCTTTCTCAAACCGATTCCTCCAGTAAGTTGAAAAATTTAGCAGAAACTAATTTGAGTGTATCATTTCTTTAGAAAGAAACAAAATGGACAACTTCTTTAATTATTAAAAATTAGACGTATACAGATGCATGGTATGATAAAAAATTTTATGCGAAATGAAATAAATGGTTACAAATAAAGGCAGATGAGAGAGAAGAAGCCACACCTTCATAGAAGGTGTGGTGAAGAATAGATTATTGTTTAGAATTTTGTCTGTTTGTTGGATGAATGGCCTTTTCTAATTCTTCTACGGCAATTGTTTGTTTGACAGTATCTGCATTAGGCTTACCAGCTTGACTGTAGCCTTTGTCACGTTTCTGAGTCATCATTCTTTCCTCCTTGTGTAGAAGTGATGATACTAGCAATCGTCTTAGTATCCAATTCTCTAATATAACTTGAGTAAAAAAATATGTTATTATACATACAGCATAGTAAAAAGAAGGGTGAATTATGGCAGAACATCATTTTTATTTAAAAGCTGATTGGCCAGGATATCGAAATGATATTGGGACAATCGAAAGTGGCAATTTAAAAACAAAAATATCGATTCCAAAAGAAATGGAAGGACCTGGTGTCGGTACTAATCCAGATGAAATGCTTCTCGGAGCAGCAGCAACTTGCTTTATTATTACCCTTGCTGCAATGATGGAAAGAAGTAGACTTGAGAAGGAAAGTTTAACATTAGAATCAGAAGCAGTAGTTGATGTCACAAACGGTATATTTACTTACCAGAAAATTATTCATCGCCCGAAGATTGTGCTCAAAAAAGACGCTGCTGAAAAAGACATAAAGCTTGCGGCAAAACTTGCGCACAAGGCGGAAGCAAGCTGCATGATTACAAGAGCAATTAAAGGGAATGTAGAAGTCGAATTAGAAGAAACAATAGAACTTGCACTGTAAAATCCAAAGAAGGAGGGGGATTCAGATGGTAAAGCAGCGGAGACATGTACCAAAAACAAAACAGGAGGATAAGCCTGTTACATTAGGGGATCTTCTAAATGAACAGTTAGCAGATCAACTGAAAAATAAAAAGCAAGAACTAAAACAACAAGAAGAGGCCAAGCAAAAAGCAGAAGAAGAAAGAAAAAGAGAAGAACGTCGACAAAGAGAAAAAAATAAAAGTTTTGAAGAACTGTTAAATGAAAATGCAATGAATTGGAAGGATTTTAAGTAAGAAGAAAAGGATATCGATAAAGGTATCCTTTTTTTAATAATTACTTTATTTCTGTTGTTTTGGTGAAATTTTCTTCTTTTATTTGACTATTTTCTAGGGGAAGCAAAGCTTGGAATTCTTGAAATAACACAACAATTTCCGTTTGTTCATTGATTAAAGCAATATTGGCATCATAGTCTTGTTCAGTCTGATAGGTCGTGATTTCCAGCCATTTTGTCGGATCATCATTACTTTGTAAATAGGTTGTTGTTGAATTGATATACTTGCGATAGATGTTGCTTGCTTTCTCTTGAATATAGAAATATTCTTTGATTTTATCGATTGGTATATGATATTCATATACTTTTACATACATTTTCTCTCCTCCTTCGTTTTTAATTAATTTGTGATTCTTATTTTAGCATGTTTACAAAGCCATTTAGTGAGAATGTATCAAGATAAGAATATTTTGTGCTGAATATTCTGTGGATTTGATCTGGATAAATGTTTGTTTTGCCTATAATATAGGGGAAAAAGAGTTAAGTTGAATCGAATTTGGAGATGGTAGAGTGGTAAACTTGCAATTAAAGGGTAGAGAAAACATAGTCGAACGGAAAATTCGCTATGATTCTACTATAGAAGAATATCAATGCAAACTTCTTCAATCGGATAAAAGGAAAATCACCCTCTTGCATCAAGTGGAAAAGTCATTTGAAATGAGGAAAGGCAAACAAAAACTAGTTATTCCGAAAGGGACCTATACGTTTGCTTATTATTGGTTGGATCAGCCATATAATTTATATTTTTGGCGAGATACAACTGGAAAATATTTAGGAGCGTATTTCAATATTGTGAGAAAAAATTGGTTTCAAAATGATATGGTTATCTATGAAGATTTAATTATTGATATTGTCATTAAACCTAATCAAATGTATTATATTTTGGATCAAGAAGAATTACCTCAGCCCATTGAAACGTTTGAAAAAGGGTTTGTTCAAAAAGCATTACAACAATTGTTAAAGCGGAAAGATGGTATTCTTACAGAGGTTTCTAGAGAAACAGCAGATTTTTTTCGCTCATAAAATGGAGCTATGTACTTATTTAGCTTAAATTGGCGGAATTTATTTGAAAGGGTGAAAAGCTTGGCTATTACCCACGAATTTGGGATCATTCAAAATTTCAATAAACGGCATGTATATAATCATTACACCCCTGATCTTTATGATTGTATACCTGTAAATGATCATTTTATACAAGAGTTGATAAAACCATTAGCAATGATGAAAACATATTTCCATACATATGAACGACCGGCTAATGGTTTGGCCTATTACGGAATAACACTTATACCTCCTGAATCATTACCAATATTTTTAGATATTGTTGCGGATAAAAAATCAGGGGAGCTTATCGATCTAGCTCGAAAAATAACAGCAGCGCAGGAAGCAGAAAAATACATGATTCACTATGGGATTTAAGCCATAGTAAATCATGTATTTTTGTCGCTTTATTTTTTACTTTTACTTTGAAAATAAGGAATATCCAGAAACGTAAGACCTATTGCTAAGCCTAGACAGGTAAAAGAAAATGCAAAAGTCTTCTGATCCGGATGAAAAAAATAAGAAAATAGATAATTAACTAAGCTGAATAAGAGAAAAAAGCAAATACATTGCGATACCTTCTTCGCCAATAAAGACCAGCTAAAGTTTTTCTTCCACGTGAATACTGCCATCCATAGTAAGTAAAATATAAAACAAAATAGGAATATGATATATCCAATGATAAAATAAAAGGGAAACGTGGTATTAAAATCTTTATAGATAAAATAAAAAGCTATTCCAGTTAGGAGGAAAAAAATAATATATAAAAAAAGGGTTAGCCTGCTAAAAAAATTATTCATATTACACCTTTTTCTAACTTTTATTAATACTATGATTCTAGCATTACACTACAATAATTATAAGCGAAAGTGGTAGATTAATCCAGCAGGCTAAAATAAATGTCAGTAAGAGAGTTAAACTTCATCCTCATCATCCAAATCTCTTCCTTTTTTATTCCGTAAATAATAAGTATAAAGTACAGGTATGATCCCGCATATAAATACTATTCCGCCAATAAGAACACCATTTACGATACGCTCTCTATCAGAGAGGATTATCAGAATTCCAATAAGCACGGAAAGCAGAGTGACAATAGTAATAGAAAGAGATAGCCCCTTTTTAGGGTCCTTTTTGCTGTTTTCATGATCGACGCTTATATTCATTGATAGATAAGCTGAAATGATGCTAGTAATAATAAATACATACCATAACGGATTGTCTCTCATTCCAGCTAAGCCCTTTGTAATAAGGTCATAAGCTAATATGCCAATAATTCCAAGCGTTTGAATGATATAGGCTACTTTAATATTTTGTAAGTTTTTCATAATTAGACGTTCATCTTTTATTTTTTTCATTTTTCTTCCTCCTTGTCTACCCAAAATAATTCATCTAATGTTCTGTTGAGGGAATAACAGAGCTCAAGACAAAGTTTTAAAGTAGGATTGTATTTTCCTTTTTCAATAAGACTGATTGTTTGACGAGTAACGCCAATCTTATCCGCTAATTGCTGCTGGGTTAAATCTGCTTGAATTCTTGCAATTTTAATATGGTTCTTCAAGGCAATCCTCCTTATTGATGGAATGTATATATTACATTATAACCAATATATATTACTTAATGCAACATATATATTCCGTTTGGTGGTTATTGATCCATAAAAAAGAGAGAATCACTACTTAAATTCTCTCTTTTTAATCATCTATTTTTTAGTGAACGCCATTACTTCTTGCGAACTTGGAATAGAAGAGGAGGCCCCTTTCCGTGTTACAGCAATGGCAGCAGCTTTTGCAGCCATTTGCAAGGCACTTTTTATTTCCTCCTGCTGGGAAATTTGACTTAAAAAGTATCCTAAAAAGGTATCGCCAGCAGCGGTTGTATCAACTGCATCTACTTTAAAAGCGGCTTGTCTATGTTCTTCGACACTATCTTTATAAATTACGCCTTCTTTGCCCAATGTTAAGACGATTTTTAGCTGCTTGTTTAAGGATAAAAGTTTTTGAAAAATATTGTAATTTGTATGTTCGTTCGTAATGGCTTTTGCTTCTATTTCATTTAATATTAAGTAATCAATTTTTGAAAAATCTAGGGTGGTAATTGTCTCATCGATAGGTGATGGATTAAGGGCAATTTTTAATCCTCTTTTGTGCGCAGTTTCCACTATGTATGCTAAATCGTTTATTTCATTTTGCAATAACAGTAAATCGTTCTGGGAAAAATTCGCTAAAACTTGGTTAATATGATCGATCGTTATTTCTTTATTTGCTCCGCCTAATAAAAGAATACAGTTTTCTCCACTAGCAGAGACTTGAATAATGGCGTGGCCAGTTGTGTTCCCATTCTCATCAATCCAATCAACATTTACATTTGCTTCCGCTAATACTTCTTTTAAAAATAAGCCGTCTTTTCCAATATTTCCTCCGTGGTATACTTGTGCTCCAGCTTTAGCAAGTGCAATTGATTGATTTAATCCTTTTCCGCCTGGAAATTCATCATAATTCGTAGAAGATAAAGTTTCGCCAGCAGAAACAAAGTGAGGAACCGAATATACTTTATCAATATTTAAAGAACCAAAGTTCAAAATCTTCAAGTCTTTCACCCCATAGTTTTTAACTTATTTATAGAATATCACTGATTCTACTTTAAATAAACGGGTTAAGTTTGTTAAAGTAATAAGATAAGAGGAATTATTAGGAAATTTTAGGAGCGTTTTGGGTAGTAAGCAAGAAATGATAAATGATTGGGTAAAGGCTGATTTAAAAGGAGGAGTAATAATATGAAGCATGCCTTAATTATTGGAGGCACAGGAATGCTTTTTGATGTGTCTGGATGGCTGGCTGAGCAAGAGGATTGCAGATTATCTATTGTTGGCAGAAAAGCTGCCCCAATAAATAGTTTAATAGATATCCTGGACGATAAAACGAAAATAACCCCCTTGCTGGTTGATTATACAAATCACACTGCGTTTAGGGAGAAATTAGAATGGACTATACAACAGAATGGACCAATTGATTTGGTTGTAGCATGGGTTCATTCGATAGGAAAAAATGCTTTGAATATAGTGAAGGACGAACTTTCCGAAAGCGGACAGAAATGGCGTTTGTTTCACATTACTGGGAGCAGTTCGGATTTGTCCAAAATAAAGAAGGAACTAACGATTCCCCCTAATTGCAGCTATCATCAGATTCAATTAGGATTTATTGTGGAGAATAGCGCTTCCAGATGGCTTACACATAAAGAGATTTCTGCTGGGGTGATCGATGCGATACAAAATAATTGGCAGAGAAAAATAGTAGGCGTAGTGGAACCATGGGAGAAGAGACCATAGACAATGTTTAAAAAGGAATGGAGGAAAAAAGATGACAGAAGATTTTTATTGTGATGAAGTTCTTAGTGGAAAAACAAAGGTTAGAAAAGTGATGGAAACAGAAAATGTGTTAGCGTATTATCATACAAAACCCTTTTATCCAGTTCATATAGTAGCAATTCCCAAAAAACACATCGCTTCTCTTATTGCATTAGAAGAAGGAGATAATCATTTACTATTGGAGCTTTTGGGCGTTGTAAAGCAAGTAGCTGCTAGTGTAACCAAGGAATATGGTGCATGCAGAGTTATCACCAATCTTGGCAAGTATCAAGACTCCAAACATCTTCATTGGCATATTGTTCACGGCAAACCGCTAAGGTAAATGGTCGAATCTAAAAAAATAGTAAAATATCATTATTCATTTTAAATACTGAATATTTCTGAAACGGAAATTATTTAATAAGGGAGATTACAAGCTAGGAAGGGGCGCCCCCTATCCTTATGTTCACTACTGAAAAAGGGTTTTATGAAAATTTCACCGGTAAAAGGAATAAAAACCATTTTGTTGTTCAGAAATGGTAGATTAGGAGATCTAGAAATGCTAACCCTTTACATAACAAGACATGGAGAAACACAGTGGAATATAGAAAAAAGAATGCAAGGATGGAGTGATTCAGACTTAACGGAAAAAGGAAAAAAGAATGCAGTATTATTAGGTGAAAGATTGAAAGAGATAGAATTTGTTGCAATCTATACAAGCCCTAGTAAAAGAACGGTCGCAACAGCGAACCTTATAAAAGGAGATAGGCAGATTCCGATTATTTTAGATGATCATTTAAAAGAAATTAATATGGGAAAATGGGAAGGAAAGAAAGCAGAATATTTGAAAGACAGCTATCCAGAAGCATTTGATTTCTTTTGGAATGCCCCTCATCGTTACAAATCCAGCGATGGCGAAGATTTTTTTGCAGTGGAAAAGAGGGTTAAACAAGCATTAAATATAGTGAAAGAAAATTATGCTTCGGGTAATGTTCTGCTTGTAACGCACTCCGTGGTGATAAAGTTATTACTAGCAATTTTTAAAGAGCTGCCAATGGAGAAAATCTGGGAACCACCTTTTATTCATGATACTAGTCTTACTGTTATAGAAATCAAAGGTGATATGGGCAGGATTGTATTAGAAGGAGATCTATCACATAGGATGTAGAGATATTTTGACTACTCCTGTTTATATTTTTTACCACCATTTTATGCTTAAGGCATTAACTTTTTAGATGACTATTTTATATAAAATGTTGAGGACGGGAAAAAGATAAAATATGGAAGAAGATTACCGATAAAAAAGAAGAAAGGAGAATTAATGTCGTTTAAAATCAGCAAAAAAAGATTTAAAAATAATTGAAAGCTTGAATTTCAATTGTCTTTTA
Organism: Niallia sp. M35; assembly: GCF_050971705.1. Lineage (NCBI taxonomy): Bacteria > Bacillati > Bacillota > Bacilli > Caryophanales > Bacillaceae > Niallia > Niallia sp. M35. Next base: position 31,887 of record NZ_JBPCEP010000014.1, on the reverse strand, counting down.
TATTAAGTATAAAATTAATGAAACTAAACAACGATTATAGAGAGACTTACAGGGGGAGAGTTTTTTGCGAAAAAAAGTGCATTTATTTATAGCTATTATACTGCTGTTATCATTATTTGTTCCTTATGGTTCTAACAGCAAAATAAAGGCAGCTTCAAATGCGATATCGATTAATTTCCAAGCAGATGATGCAGTGATTGATCCAAATCGCCCATATATTTATATGGTAGAAACAGGTAAGCCTCTTTTGCAGAGAGTAAATTATCTAACGGGAGAAATAAAAAAGATAAATCTTAAATACCCAGCAGAAAAAGTGGAAGTATACAAGGACAAAGTCTATGTGACTCAGCATTTAATGAAACATTCATATTATACGGAAAAGGGCTTAAAAGGAGCCATTGCAGAAGTGGATGCCGGAAATTTTACTTTATTAGATACCTTTCCAATATCCACAGATCCATGGGATATTGCGATAGATCAGAATGGCTACCTTTATATAACTCCTGGTTCTAATCAATGGGAAACTATTAAGGTTTATTCCTTAAATTCGAAAAAAGAAGTAGCAGAAGATGCTGGCGATGATAATACATCCATTTACATGGAATCTAGTATTTCCTACAATGAAAAGTTACACCGTCTTTATACATTGGACTCAGAAACAAGTCCAATAGATGCCTATGCCTATCTAATTGATAATGGCAAGATTGTAGACCATTATGACTCCCCATATCACGGAGACTATCATTTAAGCTCGGAAATGGTTATAAGCCCAGACGGACAATATATGTACAATATGAATGGGGTTGTATTTCGTTTATCAACTGTACAAGAAGAGGATATGACTTTCGATTTTGAATATAGAATGGCCTATGATGAGGAAAATAATGAATATGAAACTTTTAATGACATTGCCTTTGATGATTCTGGAAGCAGAACTTATATAGCTAGTAGTTTTGGGGGGATAGATGTTTATGGCTATGGATCTGCCGATTATTACTATTCATTAAAAGAAGATTATTTTGTTCATTCTCTCTTTTATCAAAATGGATTAATTGCTATCTATGAAGATGAGAACGGAAATAATTATGTAGAGTATATGAAAAACACTGAGCCGTCTTCCTTTGAATTAACGGATTCATTGTTTTATGATGTTAAAAATGACGAGTGGGCAAGTTTAAGACAAGATAGTAGTAATCTGGAAATCGATTCTGAACTTTTATTCTTTTTTAATCAGGGGATTAGATGGAAGGATAGAAATGGAATAACTCTTATGGAGGGGGATAAGAAGATTCCTATTCAAATAGAGTCTGATGATAATTATTTGCATATACTCCCAGAATTATTAACAAAGGGAAAAAAATATAAATTAACGATAAATAAAAATGCTATTACCGGTTATGCAGGCAAAAGCTTGGATCGTGATATTGTCATAACATTTGGGACGATTGTTGAACCAGTGTCAGAGGTGTTTCTGGAAAAAGATAGTTCACAAGCGCCCAAGATGTATACATTTATTGGAGGAACTACGGGAGGAAGCAATCCTCTTTATGAGTTTTATATAAAAGAGGGAAATAGTTGGAAAAAAGTACAAAGTTATAGTAGGAATAATAAGCTAGAATGGCATCCAGCAAGTACTGGAACTTTTCAATTTAAAGTATACGCGAAAAGTTCTGGTAGTAGGAATCTTTATGATTCTGTACGCGAATTTAGCCAAAAAGTTACAGATACAATAAAGCCAAGTATTACTATTACACAAAAAACTAAGAAACCAACAAACCGAGATATAGAACTCGAAATAACCGCAAAGGATAATTTGGGAATTCGGTATATCCAGCTACCTGATGGGAAGAAAGTGAATAATGAAAACGTAAAGTATATGGTGAAAAAGAATGGAACATATACCTTTACTGTTGTAGATTTGGGAGGAAATAAACAGGTTAAGTCTATAACCATAAAAAATATCGATAAAACACCTCCAAACGAACCTCAAATTAAGGAAGTTACAGATAAGTCGACAACTGTATCAGGAAAAGGAGAAGTAAATGCAAAAGTTGTAGTACTGGCAGGTAAAAAGGAACTAGGAAAAAGTACCGTACAAAAAGATGGTCGTTTCCAAATAAAGATTTCAAAACAAAAGGCAGGAACCAAATTAGTAATTAAGATAATAGACGCAGCTGGGAATAGTACATCCAAAGCAATAAAAGTTATCGACAAAACTCCTCCAGCAATGCCAAAGATTACGACAAATGTAACATCGAAGACGACACTTATTGCTGGAAAAGCAGAAGCGAATGCAACTATTACTATTTATAATGGAAAGAAATTCGTGCAAAAAACAACAGCTGATGCAAAAGGTTCCTTTAAAATGACAATCAAAAAACAAAAGAAAAATACAAGCTTATTGATATATGCACAAGATAAGGCAAAGAATAAGAGTCAAGCAACAAAAATAAAAGTGAAATAAAATAATAGGATATCGTTTGTGTAAGGAAAGACGATATCCTATTATTATAGTTTTTTCCATCGTTTCTAAAATTCGAAGTTTTGGCAGAAATGAGTGAACATTTTGAGATGGGGAGTGGAGAAACATTTTGAATAAAATAGAGCTGATTGAATTAACCTCAGAAAATATACAAGCAAATGGCTGCTATTGTTTAAGAAGCAAACAGAAGTCAACAGGCTATCAAGCAAAAAAAGCATGGTTAATGGATCAATTTGGACAAGGATTGAAATATATTCAACTAATGGAGAATGACAAGCTCGCCGGTTTTATTGAATATACACCCATTGAACATTCCTCCAGAGTAGTATATGGGGAAAATTACTACATCATCCACTGTCTATGGGTAAATATAACGGGTAAAGGCTATGCAACTCAGCTAATTGAAAAGGTAATTCAAGATGCAAAAGATCATAAAAAGAATGGCGTTATCGTGGTAACAAATCCAACAACCTCTTGGACGCCAAGTAAGGAAGTTTTCTTAAAAAATGATTTCACTGAACTAGAAGATGCTCCCTATGGATTCGAGTTATTAGTCTACAAAATAAATGAAGCAGCAAATCCATATTTTCCGAATGATTGGGAAGAACGACTGACTCGTCATAACAATCAATTAACCATACTCCGTACAGCGCAATGCCCCTATATCGATATAGCCATCGATAATGTAATAGAAGCTGCTAGTAAATTACAAATAAAGGCAGAAATTCAGCATCTCCAAACACGTGAAGAATTATTAAAGCTGTCGCCAACTCCATATGGTGTTTATGGAGTAATTTTTAAGAATCAATTAGTCGCTTATCACCGGCTTACAGTTCATTCTGCGATGAAAAGAATGAAGGAATTTATATAAACAGAGAATTACCGAAAGTGGACCTCTTTGCAGGAATCCACTTTTTATTTTTGAAAATATTTAAAAAAAGTAAAACTTTTTAGAACTCTATCCGTCTATACATAGAATTTTTAATAAAGGAGGGGAAATGGTGGAAAATGAGAAAGATAAAATCATCTTTGAATGGTATGAAAAGTATGGAGAAGCTATTTTTAAATATATTTTCATCATGATTCAAGATTATCAGCAAGCAGAAGATTTAACAAACGATACTTTTTTGAAAGCTTTTATTCACTTGGATACATTTAAAAGGAATGCAAGTGAAAAAACGTGGCTGTATCGGATTGCTCATAATCTCACCGTCGATATGATTAGAAAAAAGAAGCCGGTAATACTGCTAAAAGAAGCTTTTCTATTCAATAAAGATAAGAATCCATTACCTGAAGAGATGCTGCAAATTAGAGAACAATCATTAGAAATTTATAAGGCGTTAAGTACTTTGAAATCAACTTATCGAGAAATCATTATTCTAAGAAAACTAAAAGAGTTCTCTATTGAAGAAACAGCAGGGATTTTAGGATGGTCAGAGGCTAAAGTGAAGTCAACTTTATTTCGAGCAATGAAAGCTTTGGAGAAAGAATTAAAAAAGGAGGGAGAATTAAATGGAAAAATTATATAAGGAACAACTAGATGAGGAATTGAGGGACTTAGAAGCTGATATATATTGGGATAAAGAACGAAAGAATACTTTGCATTTAAAGCTGAAAGAGCAGATGAAGAATAATCGGAAAACGAAAAATGCACTTCAACCATTCCCTTTTGTGGCAATTATAGGAGCAGCAGTGATCCTCTTTCTTTTCACTCATATGGAAATGGAATCACTCCCATTTGAAAAAGGGGGAGCAAAAAATGCAGCTTTCGATATGGAAGCGAACCGAGGTGAAAGAGTAGCTTTTACAGCTGAGGAGCAGATTAAACTTGAAAGTAAAACAACCGTATACCTGTCGGAAGAAGCAACTTTACCATATAACCTAAATACTAATAATCTATCTTCCATTGTAGTTGCCGGTGAACCAAAAATAAGTGCGAGAAAAGAAAAGAATTCTATTCTAGTTAATGTTGATTATCCGTTAAAGAATGGCCAAAATTTTTCTATCCGAACAGAAAAAAAGCCTAATAATATGCGAGGAAACGGAATAAACAGTGTAGTGAAAAAAGAATATGAGATCACGATTAATAATCAAGAGGCTGTTTTAGTAGATATGGAGAAAAAGCCAAAATTAATACTAAAAACAGATAGATACCAATATACTATCTCGGGTGTAAAAGATGTAAGAGATTTAATCAAAATTGCTGAAATGATTGAATTTTATTGAAGAACAGAATGATAAATTTGTGATTGGAAAATTAATTGTTATTGCTAGCGAGGAAAATCCGAATGGTAAAAATAAGGGAGAGTTAATACGTTGAGAAATAGGGGTTCTGTTGTTATGGATGTAAAACCTAATATCGTAGCTAAAAAAGTGCAAGAATATTTTGCTAGAAAGCATTCATCTTAGAAAAAGTGACCTTTTTATCGAAGGTCACTTTGCTTTTTTGGTTTTGGAAATTTAATCATATTTTGAGGTTTAATGGTATAATTTTGAAGGGGAGCGAATCGAGTTTTAATCTTAAACGCTTATGCTAAAAAAGCATCATAACAGGTTGAATGGAATGAATTTGAATTTTGGAAATTGTTCTTGGCTGACAAAATTGACAAATAAAATAAAAAATAAGTAGGCAGACGACATGAAAATAGAAATACGAACATCGCGAGAGAAACCAATAAAGGCTTGCGAGGTGATAGAACTATATAAAAATGCAGGATGGTGGAAGGAAAGAACGGAAAAGGATATAGAAAAAATGTTATCCCAAACATTTGCTGTAGGTGCATGGGAAAAGAACAAGCTCATTGGGTTTGCAAGAGCAATAACGGATGGGATTTTTAGAGCGTATATAGAGGATGTCGTTATTTCCAGCTCCTTTAATCGGAAAGGAATCGGCACAAAGCTAATTGCTAAAATGGTAGATGAATTATCCAATATTGATGTTATCAGTTTATTTTGTGAGGAAGATTTAATTCCCTTTTACAACAAGAATGAGTTCAAAAAAAGCAACTCACAGTTTGTCATGCATAAAGTAAACAGATGAAAAAGGGACATATATTTCCCTAGTTTTGATAGGAGGGAGAATTTGAATTTAATAGAAAATATATTTCCAATGAAGGAACAAGAGTTAAAGTACTTCTTAGCAAATAAAAAAATGAAAGAGATAGCATCGGATGAAAAAACAAAACAGAAAGTCATCCTGTCCATGCTTAAACATATTGGCTCCCCTGATAGCGAGTTAAGAGATAACTTGATTTATCAAACATTTTGTCAGTTTATATTGGAATCCAAACTAGATAACGATCTGTTAACTGAAATATTAGATATTTGTATAAGGGATCAATTTTTATTTAAAGGAATTATCGAAAAGAATACAGATTCTGTTTTCACTCGTTCTTTCACCTCTTTATTAATAGCACTTATACTTTATCAAGATAATCGCGATAATTTCTTATCAAGGGCAAAGGTTCTTGAAGTGAAAGATAAGTTGATTAGCTATGTAAATCTTGAAAAAGATGTAAGGGGATATGTTAGAGAAAAAGGATGGGCCCATAGTATGGCACATGTAGCTGATGCTTTCGATGAACTTGTCAAAAATACAAAAATGAAGCAAAGTAATTATCCGGAAATAGTGAGGGCGATTTTGGGTAAAATCTATCAGGCGGAAAGTGTTTATATTCATGATGAAGAAGGGCGCATGATTATTCCCATTGTACAAATGGCAGATAACGGGTTAGAGAAGTCAGTGTTGGAATCTTGGATAAAAAATAGGAGGAAGGAGTTAGAGAAAGATAAGAATGAATTAGAGGAAGTAAATTATTGGTTTTTGGTAGCAAATTACAAAAATTTCTTAAAAAGTTTATCGCTGACAATAATAGATAAACCTTCCTTATCTTCTCTACAGTCAGTCGTACTCCATGCTATAAAGGAGATTTATTAACGATGGACTGGACACTATTTGATACGCCAGATTATTTACAGGGAGGTAGTGCTAAACAGCAGCAAGCATATTTAGCATTGAAGAAATTAAAAATAAATGAAATTTTACATTCTTATAAGCCAATTCTTTGCGGAACCATTCCAATTGGAGTGGATATAGAGTCTTCCGACTTAGATATTATAATGGAAGTCTACGAATTTGAAATTTTTAGCCAGATTGTCATCGATTATTTTGGAAAAATGAATCATTTTCGTCTAAAAAGATTAATGATTAGAGAAGTGGAAATAATCAAAGTAAATTTCTATTTTGATGGTTTTGAATTTGAATTGTTTGGTCAGCCTATCCCGGTTAAGCAGCAATATGCGTATCTCCATATGATAATTGAACACGCCGTTTTAAGGATAAATCCATCCATAAAAGAAGAAGTACTTATACGAAAGAAACAAGGTTATAAAACAGAGCCAGCTTTTTGTCAGGTTCTAGGGTTAAAAGGTGATCCTTATCAGGCGCTGATTGAATATGGGAAAGAAAAGAGATTCATTTAAGTATCAGTAGAAAAAGGAAGGGACAACAGTGAAAAGAAAAATAATCGGTGAATGGAAGTTTTATCATTCAAAAAATATTCATAATAAAGACAAAATTGTAATCTTATATCATGGTTGGGGTGGAACAGCGAAGGGATACATAGAGTTGGCCGAAAAAGTGGCTCAAGAAGGATATGGCGTATTAATTCCTGACATCCTATATCACGATGAAAGATTTCCTATAGAAGATCACTTTGGTTACAACATTACTCAGCAGTACTTTTGGGATACTATTTTCCATACTATTGATGAATTTAATGAGTTTTTAAGCGTAGTAGGTGTAAAGAAAAACAGTATCCTATTAATAGGCAATTCAATGGGGGGATTTATAGCCAATGGTATTTTTGCGAGAGAGCCTGACATAAGAGGCTTAGCAAATATCAATGGATCGGGTTCCTTCCTCCTTACAGAAAAATTATTTCGAATACGAGATGATAGAGAAGAGATGTCTCAAGAAGAAGAGGAGCTAATAAAGAAATACGATCCAATAAGCACAACGAGGAGTCTATCACCAGTTCTTCTTATGCATGGAGATAGTGATACGATAATTCCAATCGAGGGTCAAGAAAATTACTATAAGTATCTTAGCCAGGAGAAGGGACGAACCAATGTGGAGTGTGAAATTTTTAAAAAAGTGAATCATGCATTTACACCGGAAATGGTAGAGAAACTTATTGCTTGGTTAAAGGAAATTTAAAAAAGGCTGAGGGGATAGGATGGACTTAATATTTATACGACATTAAGAGGGAGAACATACACTTAACTTCCTGCTAGTTTACAAAAAAGAAATCCTTCTCTCACAAAAAAGGGGAGGGGTCAAGCTAATAAGCTAAAGGAACGTTTGCCTTTAGCCACTCAGGATATTGTGTTTATTAGCCCCTTAGTAAGGACATTGGAAACAGCTATGCTATGGACTGATGAAGTCGATTGTCAAAAAATAGTAACTCCTTATGTTTCTCCAAGAATGTTCCCTCTCTTAACGAATAAACAAACCTTGCCTTGTGATCTAATGATGGAAAAGGAGAAAATACTAGATATTTTTCCTGTCTTTGAACTAGACGACAATCCTCCTGCGTCATTATGGGAGAAAGGATTTAATACAGTCATAGACGAGGATATCCATATAATAAAAGAAAGATATCAAGAATATGCAGACCTACCATTAAATGCAAATAGAGGTGGATCCTTTAAATTTATTCAGTTAATTATGAAGATTGAAAGCTTAGCTGATATAAAGTTAAATTATTTTGATTTGCAAGTTGAAGTGAATAAGATGATGTATTCAACCTTAGAGTATCAATTGAAATTTTTTTAACAGACTTAAAGCAAATATCTTTTAATAATAATAATTTAGTGTTAACTTTTAAAAATGCAAGTATGGTTTATTGTCTATGAATATCAGAAAAGAGAACGTGACGGTGTATCGAGTAGTGTTTTCACTGATATCAAAGTTGGTTTTACATATATTTATTATGAAAAATGGCTTTTGTATTTATTGATAGCATCGCTTTTAGTTAACTTTTTTATAGCAGGATTCGAAACAGTACTAATATTCAAATATTAGGAAAAACTTAGGGAGTAATTAATGAAGAATATAATATTAGGTAATATCGTATGAAAGCATTTACATTTTTAAAGGTCTATGATAATATAATTTCATAACTTGTAGGACATGAGACAAGAGAGGGAAAAAGAATGGGACTTAATTCCATTGATAAAAAAAATATTGTTAATTCAGTTTATGAACAATTAAAAGAACATATTATTAACGGTACTTGGCAACCAGGAAGTAAAATTCCTTCCGAAACGCAATTACAGAAATTGTTTAATGTAAGCAGAGTGAGTATTAGAAGCGCCATACAGCGTTTGAGGGATTTAGGAATTGTTGTTACATATCAAGGAAAGGGAACTTTCGTATCAGATGATATTAATGGAAAAAGCATCAATGATTTTGTTCCGGTAATGCATCTTAGCGAAGAAGAATTTTTTGACATGATGGTATTTCGCCAAACCATTGAATTCAAATGTTTAGAATTAGCTGTACAGAATGCAACAAAAGAAGATATTGATAATATTGAAGAGATTCTAAATGATATGTTTCGATATAGAGATGACTATAAGAAATATTCGGAAATAGACTTTAATTTTCATTTAGCTATAGCTAAAGCGTCAAACAATATCGTTTTTTATAGAGTGATGCATTCAATTAGAGATTTCTATTATTATTATTTAGAAGAGTTAAATAGAGTGATTGGGATTACTTTAGATAGTATTGAAGCACATTTGCAAATCTTTCGAGCTATTCAAAATAGAGATGCAGAATCTGCTAAAACTAGTCTTAGTAAATCCATGGAAAGTAATATTGAAATTATAAAAAAAATAAAGAGTTCAAGAAAATAATTCACCTCTTTTGATAGAGGTAATTATTTTTCATGCCAAACTTGTAGGACAACTAACGAGTTGATGATATTTTAATTCAAAAATTAGGAAGGAGCAATGAAATGAATCACTTAGAAATTCGTGATGTAAAAGTAATACTAACTGCACCTGGAGGAATCGATCTAGTTGTTGTAAAGGTTGAAACAAACGAACCAGAATTATATGGACTAGGGTGTGCAACCTTTACTCAAAGAATATTTGCCGTAAAATCAGCTGTTGAGGATTATCTTAAACCATTTCTTATTGGGAAAGATCCAAGAAGAATTGAAGATATTTGGCAGTCTGCAAATGTAAGCGGATACTGGAGGAACGGCCCAATTATGAATAATGCACTTTCTGGGGTCGATATGGCTCTTTGGGATATTAAAGGAAAATTGGCAAATTTACCAGTCTATCAATTATTAGGAGGTAAGTGCCGGGATGGAATTCCTCTCTATCGACATGCTGACGGTCCAGATGAAGTGGCAGTGGAGGAAAACATCATAGCCCTTATGGAAGAGGGTTATCAGTATGCTCGTTGTCAGATGGGCATGTATGGTGGGAGTGGAACCACTGATACAAGGTTAATAGCCACTGTTTATGAGAAATCTAACAAAATAGTTCCAAAACGATCACCTAAAACATCATTAGCCGGATGTTATTTTGATCCAGAAGCATACTCGAAAAGTATAGAAAAACTATTTGATCATCTGCGCTCTAAGATCGGATACAATATGGAATTTATCCATGATATTCACGAAAGACTTCCAGCAATTGAAGCTGTAAGATTAGCAAAAAAATTGGAACCTTATCATCTCTTTTTCCTAGAGGATCCCGTTGCACCTGAGAATATTGAATGGTTGAAAATGATTAGACAACAGACGTCTACCCCAATAGCAATGGGAGAATTATTCACGAATGTGAATGAGTGGAAAAGTTTAATTGCTAATCAGCAAATCGATTTTATTAGATGTCATGTTAGTTCGATTGGCGGTATTACACCAGCTAAGAAACTAGCCACTTTTAGTGAACTATACGGGGTACGTACTGCTTGGCATGGACCAGGTGATATTTCACCTGTAGGAGTAGCAGCTAATCTTCATTTAGATTTAAGTACACCTAACTTGGGCATTCAAGAATGGACTCCATTCAATAATGCGTTGGAAGAAGTTTTTCCGGGGTGCCCACAAGAAGAAAATGGCTTTGCTTATGTAAATGAAAAACCTGGATTAGGAATAGACATTGACGAAGAAAAAGCAAAGAAATTTCCCGTTGCAGGTGGAATACCGTCCTGGACTTTAGCACGTATACCAGATGGAACTGCTGTAAGACCATAATATGATTTTCTTTAATTAAGTATGAGTCAACAGTGTAAAGCTTTGCTAGAATCATAAGGCGGTTCAAAGGTGGATATCTTATTGTCGTAATGAAACTATTTTAGGAGAGTTGGTAAGTATGTTGCTCTTGGTATCATAGAAATAGTATCGGTTTAATAATGGATATTTATAGATGAAAAGGAGTGATTTCTAATGAAAGTAGGAGCTTATGTAAACTCTATGCAAGTAGAAATGATAGAAAGAGAGATACCGACTCCTAAGGAGGGAGAGGCCTTAATCAAGGTATCTTATGCGGGAATATGTGGAACGGATATGATGATTTATCATGGATTACATCCAAGAGCAAAAGCACCATTAATATTAGGACATGAGTTTAGCGGTGTAGTGGAAGAAGTGGTGGAAAATGAACAGATAAAAAAAGGGGATAAAGTAACCGTTGAGCCACTTTTAAGCTGCGGAAAATGTGCAGCTTGTACTAATGGCCAAATGCATGTTTGCGAAAAATTGCGATATATAGGGATTGATCAAGATGGTGGCTTTGCTGAGTATACTACTATTCCGATTAACAGACTAAGAGTACTACCGGATGGAGTTACAGAGAAAGAAGCGGCTATGCTTGAGCCTTTGGCTGTTGCGATACATACTGTTAGACGTTCAAATATGAAAGTCGGAGACACGATAGCAATTCTGGGTGCCGGACCCATTGGTTTGCTTATTGCTCTTATTGCGGAACGGGCAGGAGCAGGAAAGATATTCATTTCTGATGTAAGTACGATGCGTCTAAAGATTGCCAGAGATATGGGCTATGAGGGCATAGATGCAAAAACCATGGATATTGTTCAAATAGTTAAAGATTCAACAAATGGTGTAGGAGCAGATGTGGTATTTGAAGTAGCTGGAAATCAAATTACAGCTAATCAAATGATTGATTGTATCAAGTATCAAGGGGAAATCACAGTTGTTAGTGTTTATAAAAAGCCCCCTACTATTAATCTTGCAAGTATGCATTTTAGAGAAATCTCACTTAAGACAACAAGGTGCTATAGTTCAGATGACTTTACAAAAGCTATTGAGTTACTTGGCCAGCGTAATATAGATCTTAATCCATTAGTCTCTCATGTCCTTCCATTAGAGGACATAAAACAAGGTTTTGATTTAATGGAAAAACCAGATGAATCATTAAAAATTTTATTTAAACCATAAGGAGTTGGTGAAGATGACGCAAGCGTTTGATTTATCAGGAAAAGTAGCAGTTGTTTCAGGAGCTACTCGGGGAATTGGTCAAGGGATTGCTATTGGACTGGCAGAAGCTGGTGCAGATATTGTGCTTTTACAACGAAGTGATGATACATCCACTGAAGAGAAAATAAAAGCATTAGGTGTTCGTTGTAAAATTATTCAATGTGATCTCATGAATCTGAATGAAGTAAAGCAAGCAATTCCAAAAGCCATTGAGACTATGGGCTCAGTTGATATCCTTGTAAATAATGCTGGGATTCAAAGACGTTCACCTGCAGTAGATTTCTCTGAACAGGATTGGGACGATGTATTAAATGTGAATTTAAAGGCAGTTTGGATTCTTTGCCAACAAGCAGGAAGACATATGGTTGAAAAAAACAGTGGGAAAATTATTAATATCGCATCTCTTGCTTCGTTTCAAGGTGGTCTGTTTGTTCCAGCCTATGCTTCTGCTAAAGGGGCAGTGGGTCAACTTACAAAGGCTCTTGCAAATGAGTGGTCATCACAAGGTGTAAATGTGAATGCCATTGTTCCAGGTTATATTGCTACAGAAATGAATACTGCTTTAATCAATGATCCTGTACGCAGTAGACAAATCACAGAAAGAATACCTGCTGGTCGATGGGGAAACCCAGAAGACTTCAAAGGTCCCGCTGTATTTCTAGCATCTGATGCAGCCAATTATGTGCATGGTCATCTGCTTGCAGTTGATGGCGGATGGTTGGGCCGTTAATTAAAATAGCTTTAAAATTTCATCATGTCTTGTTTAACTAGTCTAAAGTGGTTATGACTTTATTGTCATAAAGAATGATTACCATAAAGGGGAAAAAGGGGGAGACTAGTATGAGTTTAGAAAGAAATAATTCTATAAAAGATTTTATTCCAGCACCAGCAATGAAAAAAACGAATATTCGCTGGATGATTGTATCTATGTGTTTTTTAGTCACCACTATTAACTATGCAGATCGGGCAACAATTTCAATAGCTGCCTCACCTTTACAAAGTGATTTAGGGATTAGTGCTATAACAATGGGGTATATTTTCTCTGCATTTAGTTGGGCTTATGCTCTTGGTCAAATTCCAGGAGGTTGGATTTTAGATAAGTTTGGAACAAAAAAAGTTCTTTTTTGGAGTCTATTTCTTTGGTCAACCTTTACTTTATTACAAGGGTTTGTTGGATTTTTTAATGCTAGTACTGCCATAGTAATGCTATTTATTCTAAGATTTATTGTGGGGCTAACTGAAGCACCTTCTTTTCCTGGAAATAGTCAAGTAGCTGCATCTTGGTTCCCTGATAATGAACGTGCAACTGCATCAGCTATTTTTAGTGCCTCAGCGTTTCTTGCTATAATTATTTTTAACCCATTTATGTCCTGGATAACACAATCGTTTGGTTGGGAATACGTTTTTATTATCATGGGCGCATTAGGTATAATGATTGCTTTAGTTTGGTTAAAAGTAATCCATAATCCGAAAAATCATCCGCATGTTAATCAGGCAGAACTGAACTATATAGAGCAGGGCGGCGGGATACTAGAGATGATGGAGAAGGGAGCCAATAAAGAAGTCAGTGGCATCAATTGGTCACATATTAAACAGTTACTGAAAAGTCGTATGTTAGTAGGAGTATATATTGGGCAGTATTGTATTTCAACACTTACTTACTTCTTCATGACTTGGTTTCCTGTTTATTTGATTCAAGAACGAGGGATGTCTATCCTTGAAGCAGGATTTGTTGCGACATTACCTGGACTTAGTGGCTTTTTAGGTGGAATTTTAGGAGGGGTCTACTCTGATTATTTATTAAGAAAAGGTAAATCTCTTACTTTTGCCCGTAAAACTCCTATAATTATTGGTATGATTCTTTCAGCAAGTATGATTATTTGTAATTATACTGATGCAGAATGGCTAGTTGTAGGGATTATGGCCTTAGCTTTCTTTGGTAAAGGATTTGGACAATTAGGCTGGGCTGTAATGGCTGACTGTTCTCCAAAAGAAATTGGAGGGATAAGTGGAGGCTTATTTAACACTTTTGGAAATATTTCAGGGATTACAACACCTATCATTATAGGTTACATCATTGCTGCAACAGGTTCCTATAATGGTGCGTTGGTTTTTGTTGGAATTAATGCAATAGTTGCTATGATTAGTTACTTATTTATTGTTGGAGAAATAAAACGTGTTGAATTAAGCAATTCTGCTAAATAGGAACTTAATGCAAAATAACCCTATTTTTGAAAGGGTTATCAATATAGTGGGATTAGAATAATTAAAACTTATTGGATTCTATTCGATTATTATATATATCGGGATAGTTTTTCTAATTAATAACAAATAATTAAGCAATGAAAAAATATCAGGAATAGTAACAGTTGTCAGTGCAAATTTCACTGAATAAAAAATTCTAAGAAGTTATTTCTTCTTCACACTAAAAAATAAGCGTGTCTTATAAAACAAATGAGGTTTGTTATGGGAGAAGGAATTTACAAAACTCTATAGAATATAAAAGTTAGTTACAATATGAAAGTGTTGTCTGAATTGAATTACTCATAATTTATAAGGACCTTCTTCTATGAAAGAGAGGTTCTTTTTTTATTAACTAGTAGGAGAATAGTATTAATTATATTGATAAATTTACAGAAAGAGTTTTTTAGGGGAGAGAATGATGAAGAAAGCACAGCTAGTTATTGACGCTCAAAATGGGATGTTTCAAGAAGGGGATGTTGTTCATAATAGTAAGAATAGAGAATCAAACTTAGTTGATAATTGAATCAAAACAATATGTCTTTGATGTTTTATACGATGAGGAATTAGGATAGATTGTTCAAACTCCTATTGTCAAATTGGAGGATGTATAGTTAATTACATTCCTTGCCAATCTAAAATCTCGGCTATTGAACTCTCTGCAAGGATGACCTTTAAAGGATGAAACCTGTTGCTAATGGAATCTGCTTAACTTGTAACGAAGACACATATGAAATGCAAACATAGAGAATAGCATGAATTCTATAATTTTTTTAATACAATGAGGTTGATAAATCTCATTATATTTCTACCCTCCACCCATAGATTTATAATCGCAGTGAGAAGTACTTGCGGAGCAACAAAATTTGCAAAATTTTATTACTTAACTTTTCACTGTTTTTCTAAGTTTTGTATAACTAAATATCGTTTGCAAAGAAGAACACTAACTATTAGCAGAAAAACTAAAATAGAAACCAAGAGATATTACGAACGAGGAAATTTAGATGCTTTAAAGAGAAGAAACTCGAAAACAGAGAAAATAAATCCAATTGTGAGTTTCTTCTCAACATAAGATAATACAAATCCATGTCATTATGTAGGATATAAGTAGTAATGTACTATTTAATTATCTAAGAAGTTTTTGAAAATGTATTTTCAATGAAGTAAACAACATTGAAAAATATAGCGTCAAAAATAAATGAGTGAAAGAAAATCTAAATTTTTTGCTGACATGTGGAAGTTTTCAGTATGTGTAAATCATACTCATATATGATTTATTTACTATTAAATGTTACCCAAACTTTATAAATAAATGAATCCTCTACCTTTAATCCTGGACGAATATTGAAACTTTTTTCTGTATGAACAACATAATCAGGATTAGAAGCTAGGAAAAATGAAAGAGCATATGCTATTTTATAATCTGGTGTAATATACCCATTTATTGTTCTACCATGTATTTCGTTTGCTATAGAATCAGCCCATACCTCTGATTCTCTTAAAGTTTCAAAAATAATACTTTCTTTTTTCCATTCTATCTCCATCATTTACAACCTCATTTCTTTATTTCTTATGTTTCGGTTTATTCTTTAGGGCATTTTGCAAGTTAAATATCGATAACCATATCTTTCCGGATTTGTACCCGTTATATGCCAAGAAAGATTAACTATATCACCTTTTTTGAGTGGATAACTTTGACCCTTAATTTGATAATTTTTCATGCTTCCATGAAAATTATATGATGCTCCTTCGGAATGAGGTTCATATGGTGTGTTTATAGCTTTACCGTTTACTGCTGCAGAGGGCATTTTAACTACTACAATTGGACCCAAAAATGATCTAGCTGAAGAAGTTAAATGAAACCCCCACATTAAAGATCTATAACTACCTGTGAGATTTTTAACTTGCATTGTTACAGTGGCAACATTATGTGAATGAGTTCTATTACAACTAGGTGGTCCTAAAGAAATTGCAGCATCAGGGCTACTCAGATTGTTAGGTCTATCTTCAACTTCTAAATCACTAATAATTTCATTTGATCCTTCTTTAATTATCTCATTCTCAGAAAAACCACCACCCTGGTACTCTTCTGCATTTCCTATACCAGTATTAGTGAATAGAAGTAACAAAACTGCTAATATTCCGGATTTTATTATTTTCACTATATTACCTCCCACATGATTTTTGGTATTTTGATTCCATTTTAAGGATAACACACCTATTTTTCTGAGTATACAGAAAATTTTGATTATGTTCATTTGATATTAAATTTAACTTATTATGATATAAGAATAAAAATATACTATGTCGCAATCTAAATAAAAAAAAGGAGGAAAGAAGTGTACCTATCCTTCCTAAATTGATAATTAAATAGATTCTTTTTATCGTATGTACTGGTATTATTATTAATTAATAAAGAATGTTTCTTTTTGTAGGTTTATAAAAAGATTGATCATTTAAAACAAAGTTCGATTATTTAAAATAAAGTTTGATAAAAATATCTATTTTGTATAGTAGTTCTTTGTTCCGCAATCGGGCCAGATTGTTGTATAAAAAAAGGGGGAGTCACAAATTTTAGTAAAAACAAATAAAAATTATATTTGGGTATTTTTCATTATCTTTTTTGTTCTTTGGTGTGTGAGAGAATTATGGTTAGTCCAATACTTAGACATGATGGAGTCCATACCAAGGGCTATAACATCAGCAGTTATCAAAATAGCCATTTGGGTCACTCCTGTTATATTTTTGGTTAAAGTTATGGAGAAACATAATCCGTTATCCTATTTAGGCTTACGTTACAATTTTAAAAAGGGGTTAAAATGGGTATGTTGGGTGTCTTTAGTTTTCATATCTTATTTTGTAATTTTAAATTTTATCGTTTTAAAAAGTAATATTGATTTTCAAATGGGGTTGCATGAGTGGCTTAATATAGTTCTGTTGGTGGGAATTACTGAAGAAATTGTGTTTAGAGGTTTTTTACTAAGAAAATTAATGGATTCTTATAAATTCTGGATAGCAAACACAATTACAGCTTTGCTCTTTGTATCAATTCATTTCCCGATTTGGTTTTATAAAGACCTATTCGAGTTTTCATATCTTTTAAATGGCATAACAACGACCTTTGTTTTAGGTATTATATTGGGATTTATATATAAAAAGAGTAACTCACTTTGGTCAGTAATTATTGTTCACTCTTTATATAATTTGTTAGTATCACTGTTCTACTAACGGGCGCGATTGTCATTTTATATTTTATAGTATTCGTTCTCTTTAGGGCTTAACTCTAAGTTCACCTATTTGTTCTAACAGTTATATCTGCGTCTGCGCTAATAATCAAGAGAGACATAGTAAATCCTAAGGCTATAATTGAAGTGAAAATAATCTTTTTTTATACATTTTTTTCCTCCCGTTATTTTTAAAAATTTTCATCACAAACCTATTTATATATAGTAGTAATATTATAATTAATTATAATAATATACACACATATATATATATATATATATATACTATATATTGGTAAAGTTTACTAATATTGGAATTAGGAGGGTGCTATGTTTATCATGAAATTAACAAACAACTTTTTTATCAGGCTATTAATTTGTTCTGTTTCTTCAGCTTTTTTTCTTGCTTTTTTTTTGTTTTACTTTATTAACTCGGTTCCATTTTCCTTTTTCGACTCTTTTGATTTAGCTTCATTCATGTTATTTTTTACTATTTTTAGTTTAATCTATCTAGTAATAGGAGCGCCAATTCAGTTTTTCTTTAGAAAGTCCCTAAATAATTCCTATATTAAAAATTTTGTATTATTTTTTATAGTAGGTTTTATAGTTAATTTGATTTTCTTTCCGATTGCTACCGATCTAAATCCCAAATTTTACTTAGACCAAAATTTTTACTATATGATCATCTCTAGTAGTGTAATATTCTGGTTGAATGATTTAATTTTCTTAAGAATTAATCACGAGAAATTAAAATTCTAAAATCATATTAATAAATATATCAAGAGCCGCATTATCTAGTATTTCTTCTAATAGTTTTACTTTATGATGTTTATAGAGATAATAAATTACAGTTAGGTTTCGTATCAGTATATTTTTTTGCTAAAATGCCTTGACCATATTTCTTGTTTTAATTATGTAAGGTTACAAGTGAAAAAACAACGGGAAGTCCACAAGAATTCTATGGCAATGTACATAAGTACAATCTTCCATAGTCTAAAATGTACCCTATGTAAAGGACAAAAAAAGCCTAGACTACGTTAAGTAGAGATGATTTTCCGAAAGAGACAGATTGGTTTCAGATATCATGTTGAATAGGATGGGTGTATATGCAGGTAAAAAGAAAATTTGGTAACCATAAAAACTGGAAACGGATAGTAGAAAAGCAATATGCTCAAACGTTTATGAAGACAGAAGAGTTTACAGGATATTTGGCGCTCTTTCATTCAATAAAGGTAGTGGAATCAGTAACAAAAAGGTATGATCAGAAAGCTGTGTGTATCCTTGATGATGGCTATATGTGGCTTCATCAGTTTCCCTTATATAAACATCATTCTGTCACTACTATGTTTAATGCAAATGGTGATATTGTGCAGTGGTATATTGATATTTGTCTGGAAATTGGAATAGAGAAAAATGTTCCTTGGATGGATGATTTGTTTTTAGATATTGTAATGCTTCCATCTAACGAAATTTATTTACTGGATGAAGAGGAGCTGGAAAATGCATATAAAGAAAATTCAATCACGAAACAACAGTATAACCTAGCATGGGAAGAAGCGAACGGCATTATAGAACAATTAAAGCTTGATCAATTCACCTTATTAGCATTAGCTAAAGTACAGAAAAAACAAATGGAGAGGCTGTTAAAATAATTAGAAAGCATCCTTATACCAATTAATTTATTAAACAAGATAGTTCCAATTTATACTTTTTTAATTTGAAAGTGTTTTGTCTTTTTATAAGTTTACTAATATTTCTCTCCGTTATCTAATTTCAATATGAAAAGAAAGGTTAGTGGGTGAGGCTGAACAAAAAAGCAAATAAAAACCACTAAACTTCAAGTGGTTTTCGTAAATTTATATTAATTTCCCATTATAAGCGTGCCTAGTATGTGGTAAAAAACAGGGAACAAAAACAATACTACATTGGCAATTATACCTACTAATGATAGGGTATCTCTACTCCGTTTATACCCTAAAAAGCCGATGACTGCTCCAATAGGACACACAAAAAGCGGCATAAGCACAGGTAATCCTTGAATCTTCTCCAACGGAATGATGTCTGTAAAAAAATTAACAATCAATAGTCCAAGGACAATTGGAAAAAGAATCGATAGTACACCTAAAAAGCTGCTTTTATTGCTTTGTTTTTCTCTGATATTCTGATGCACATTCATACTCCTTTCAAATTGCTTTTCATAAATTCATTTTTTGAAAACATGACAGGATAAAACTTTATATGTATACTTTACTATACAATTATTGGAAGTGTATGTAATTTTTTAAAAAAAGTTGTATTTTTACATTTAATAAGAGGGAGAATAATTTTGCTAATATCTGATAAACTGTACGGGAATTTTGAGATAGAAAAAGTTTTAATAGAATTAATAGAAAGTAAGCCAATCCAGCGATTAAAAGGAATTCATCAAGGGGGAGCAAGTTATTTAGTAAATGAAAACTGGAATGTCACGCGCTATGAGCATTCAATTGGGGTTATGCTTTTAATCCGAAAGCTTGGAGGTTCGATAGAGGAACAAATTGCTGGTTTATTGCATGATGTGTCTCATACTGCCTTTTCCCATATTATTGACTTTGTCTTAGATAAACAGAATGAGAATTATCATGAGGAAATATTTCTTTCTGTGATAAAGGATTCTGAAATACCGATAATCTTAGAAAAATTTCATTATGACTATGAGAAAATAATCGGAGACGATTCTAAATGGACCATTTTGGAGCAACCTGCACCAAAATTATGTGCCGATCGTGTGGACTATACATTACGAGATATGTATACATATGGAAAAATATCGTTAAAGGAAGTAGAAGGGTTTTTAGAAAATATTGTAATAGTTGAAGGGAAAATGTGTTTACAACATGTCGATTCGGCAGAATGGTTTGTTGAAACCTATTACAAAGAGGTCATCGATTTTTTCATGCATCCGTTAAATATTTATGGATATGACCAGTTAACAAAAGTTTTAAAAGCAGCATTAGCTCATAGCATCCTACAATTTTCTGATTTTCTAGGGGAGGATAAGGAGTTAATTCATAAAATAAGTACAGCCAAGAATGTGGAGCTCCAAATGCTATGGAATAAGCTCCATCCCAGTGTGAAAGTAGTCGAAGATGAAGAGGATTTTGATATCCATTTAAAGAATAAGGTTCGACTTATTGACCCATTAATTTTCTGCCGAAATAAACTAATAAGTGCTTCAAGCCTTTCGCAAAAAATTCAAGGGATGAATCATGCAGCTTTGCAAAAAGCGAGTAAAGGTGCTTATGTAAAAGTGATAGAAGCGTAAGGGAGTTGTTTTATTGGTTACTCTTTTCAATCCCTTCTGTACTAACTTTTAAGCATGCAAAGTAAATCCATATATCGTTCTAATAGATTAATAGATAACTATTGCCTCTGACTTACTGCATGATTCTTAAATTTAATGGTTAATCCCTTTCGAAAAAAGTCATATGTTGTTTTTCGGTTTTATAGTAATGGATGCGGTCACTTAATGTTCCAGTATGAAATTCGAATTTATGGCCATCTGGATCAGTAAAATAAATGGATTTTTTATCTTTTTCATCTCTTTCTCTGCCATCGAGAAGGGAAACATTAAGATGCTCTAATTTTTTTAATGTTTTATCATAGTCAGCTTCCTCTATCGAAAAGGCAATATGTGTATAAGAATGGTGAATCTCGTTTCTTGGAATATCTTTCTCTTCATTTAAGGCTAACCATATTCCGCCTAAATCAAAATAGGCGGTAGAACGACCTTTTACTAACAATTTTGCATCAAATACCTGTTGGTAAAAAAGAATAGATTTTTCTAAATTGGAAACAGAAAATAAAAAGTGATTAAGTCCTTTTATCATTGTAATCCCTCCTGTTATTATCATTTTTTAGAGTTAAGGTAAATCCTTTTTTAATAGTAATACAGTATATTAAAAGGATACTAGTTATTTAATGATAAAAGAGACATTTCCTTAAGCAGCAAATGTCTCTTTTGCTTTCCATTAAATTTTTTTCAGATAAACATAGCTTACTTTATCATATTCCATTTTCTCTTCATAAAAGCGATGGGCATCGATTCGCTGTAAACCAGAGGATAAAGACACGATAGGATAGTCATTAGCGACAGCCCACTCATGAACATAGTTTAATAATACCTTTCCATATCCTTTCGACCGCTGCTTGCTGTCTGTAATTAATTCACATACCCAGATAAATTTGCCGTTATACAAGGTTATCATAGGCATAAACCCACAAAGGGCGACAATTTCATTCTGATTATAAAGTGCAATCAAACGGTAGTCTTCTTTTTTAACAGACTCTGACACTAATGTAAGATAAGTATCCAAATTTAATTGCGTTCTCAATTGTTTCATAACAGGAAAAGCTTTTTCCCATTCTGCTTCAGAAGTTAATTCTTTAATAAGTAATTGGTCATTTAACATATCCATTCCTCCCTTTCTATCTCTAATGTAATGGCAATCTGGTATAATCTAAAGTGCCAGAATTGTTCTTTTTAAAGGTATCAGCTGAAGGGAAGGAGTGGAGACTAATGCTAGAATTAACACCAATTTTACAGAAGGATAGTGGTAATCCCCTTTATATGCAGTTAGCGGATTTTATTAAACAAGAAATTATGAATAAACATATTTCACCGAATGAAAAATTGCCATCGAAAAGAAAGCTGGCGGAACATTTGCAAATTAGTTTAAACACAGTCCAATCGGCCTATGATCAACTTTGTGCAGAAGGATATGTGGAAAGTATTCCACGAAGAGGATTATTTGTATTAACTATTGATGAAGAATTTCGTAGCCGGCTCGATACTGAAGAGAATAAGGAAATGCAAAAGGTAGAACAGGCAAATCCTGTGAAAATAGACTTTAATTCAGGAAATGTCGATAGTAGCTATTTTCCTTATAATACTTGGAGAAAGCTTTCTATGCAATCGATATATGAAGACCAAAACTTCTGGTTTTCGAACGGAGATCCACAAGGGGAATTTAATTTAAGAGAGGAGATTGCTAAACACTTATATGCGACAAGAGGCGTAAACTGTCATCCTGACCACATTATTCTAGGTGCAGGTACGCAAATGCTAATTGGGTTAATTGGTTTATTGATCGGAAGGGATAAAACATACGCTCTTGAAAATCCAGGCTATCATCGAATTAGAGTTGTTTTACAAGATATGGGGATTAACGTTTTACCAATTTCGGTTGATGACAATGGCATGAATGTTTCACAGTTGAATAAGAGTAAAGCAAATATTGCTTATGTAACTCCTTCTCATCAATTTCCATATGGAATGATTATGCCTATTACACGTCGATTAGAATTGCTTAAATGGGCAGAAAAAAAAGGCGGTTATATTATAGAAGATGATTATGATGGGGAGTATCGCTATAAGGGAAAGCCGATTCCGGCACTTCAAGGACTAGATAAGAACAATCGGATTATTTATCTAGGAACCTTCTCAAAATCCTTAATTCCATCCCTGCGCATAAGCTTTGCTGTCCTCCCAAAATCTTTATATTCTACATATAGGAAGCATTTTACCGTGTATAAACAGACTGTTTCTCGCATGCATCAAGACACTTTGTATCGTTTTATTAAAGAGGGCCATTGGAATAGTCATTTAAATAAAATGAGAACATTATATCGAAAGAAGCGCCAAGTATTACTGCAAACGATTCAACATTATTTAGGTGGATTTGTAAAAGTGATTGGAGAAAATGCTGGTCTTCATATTGTTTTAGAAGTTTATACTGAGTGGACAGAAACACAATTAATAGAAAAGGCATTGGCCTGTGGAGTTAAGGTATATCCGCTTTCCATGTATTACTTTGAGAAACGCTATACAGGTAATCCAAAAGTAATTTTAGGGTATGGGGGATTAACAGACGCAGAAATGGATGAGGGTATTGGTTTACTGAGAAGTGCTTGGGAGATCTAGAGTGATTAATGAAATTAGCTAAACAAAAGCCATTTTTAAGATGACTTTTGTTTAGGAATTTTAGATTATTCTTGCGAGAAAATTATCGATATGTATCATGAGTAGGCGTAAATAAATCCTCGGCAGCATTGCGAACTATGGAAAAATGATCGACATTATAATGGCCATGTAATATTGTATTGTGATGCTTTATAATGGTCTCGGCAGAAAGGATAGAAGAATCGGTTGTGGAATGTCCATCCCCAACTAGGGTGACATCCATATGATTAACCGTTGCTGTTCGGACCGCTGTATCAATACAATAAGGAGTTTCGCACCCCATAATAACAAGATGGCGCATTTCTTTTTCCTGTAGATACTCTAATAAACCTGTTCCATAGAACGCGTTGGTTGCATATTTATCAAAGATTTTAACTTCGCGAGGGACATTTATATCGGGGTGAATGTCAAATCCAGGTCCTTTTCCTCCTGCAACATCTTTATCTCTTACAAAAATGATCTCTATCCCTGATTCAATAGCTTTCTTTATTACTAAATTGATTGTTTCTAATAAACCTTGTTTGTTATAGACTCCTTTTGCTTCTGCATTTCCTTCAACCAGCTCTTGTTGAACATCAATAATTAATAATGCTTGATTCAATCGAAAAACCCCTTTAAGTAAAGAATAGTAGTAGCTTTTTAACTACGATATTATATTCGCGATTGTGGAGAGGTTTTCCTTTTGGAGATTAAATAAACTTTTAGAGGCTTTTTATTCCAAGTATTAATTTGAAGGATTTTCCATTTTTAGTAGCTTGCTTAAATCCTTCTTTTGAGTCGATAATAAGCACTGTTTTTCCAATCCAAATTCTAGTATATAGTGATTGAAATTTAATAGGTCTCTTTATTCCTTTTTCCTCAAACTCTGTTCCATCTTCTAATTCTGTTTCTGTTCGTATAAGCCATTTGTTGCCTATACCAAATTCTATGTATTTCAAACTGAATCCCCGTTTCTCCTATTTAGTTAAGGTGTTATTTCGATAAGAATAATATATTGGTGTTAAAATAATCGTTCAAAACCAAGATGAAAACCGCTTTTCAAGAGACAGAGCCCAAAAAAAGGTGTTCATAAGCAAGATGAAAACCACTATTCAGTAGACAGAGCTCGAAAAGGTGTTCATAAGCAAGATGAAAACCACTATTCAAGAGACAGAGCTCGAAAAAGGTGTTCATAAGCAAGATGAAAACCACTTTTCAAAAGACAGAGCTCGAAAAAGGTGTTCATAAGCAGGATGAAAACCATTATTCAAGAGACAGAGCTCGAAAAGGTGTTCATAAGCAAGATGAAAACCATTATTCAAGAGACAGAGCTCGAAAAGGTGTTCATAAGCAGGATGAAAACCATTATTCAAGAGACAGAGCTCGAAAAGGTGTTCATAAGCAAGATGAAAACCATTATTCAAGAGACAGAGCTCGAAAAAGGTGTTCATAAGCAAGATGAAAACCATTATTCAAGAGACAGAGCCCAAAACTAGCGTTCAAAACCAAGATGAAAACCACTTTTCAATAGATAGAGCCCAAAAAAAAGTGTTCATAAGCAAGATGAAAACCACTTTTCAAAAGACAGTGCTCAAAACTAGCGTTCAAAACCAAGATGAGCTCCGCCCGCCTACAAAAACAATAAGTAAAATTGGCATTCATCCATCATAAAAAATGGTTCATAGAAAAATTCTATGAACCATTCGGGGAACAAGCTCCGTAAAAAACACTTATCCTATTAACGATGTGCTTCATAAACAGATGCTTTGGAAATCTTTTTAATGAATGCTATTTCATCCGCAGATAGAGGGGCACTGTTAACTGCTTTTGCGTTAGCGCGAAGCTGTTCTGCTGAGCTTGCTCCAGCAATGATGCTAGCAACAGCGGGCTGAGCTAAATTATATTGCACGGCAGCCTCTGTAAGTGTACGATTATCTAAGAATTTTTGTTCCAGTGTATGTAACACTTCTGTTAGTTCTTCACCAGAATAATCTAAATAGCCTTTCTCCGATAGTTTTTCACGATATTTAGGGCTTAATAGACCTTTTGCAACCGGTCCGCGAGTGACAACACTAATATTGTTTTCGGCAAGTAATGGCAGTGCTTCTTCCTCAGGACGTCTGTCCAAAATGCTGTATTGCATCATCACAGAAACAATCGAAGAACGTTTCACATATTCGCGAATGACATTAGGACGAATGGAGGAAATGCCATAATAATGAATAAATCCTTCTTCTTTTAATTCTTCAAATGCCTCAATCGTTTCCTCTATCGGATCTGCCATCGTGCCTCCATGCAGCTGATATAAATCAATATAATCTGTGCCAAGGCGCTTTAGGCTTTGTTTTACTTGTTCTTTAATATAGGCTTTACTTGCATCCCAAACCCAGCCTTCTTTTCCTTCTTCCCACTTATTGCCTACCTTTGTAGCAAGAATGACATCTTCGCGATTATTCTTGAAAAACTGACCGAGCAATTGCTCATTTTTCCCTTGATCATATAGATCCGCTGTGTCAAAATAATTAATTCCTTCTTCAAGTGCTGCTTCTAAAATTGGGAAAGCAGTTTTTTCTTCGGTACCGAGACTCATACAGCCTAGACCTAATTTGGAAACAAATAAGTTAGAATTGCCTAATTGAGACTTTTGCAAAATTGAACACCTCTCCACTAAAGATATCTCTTATTGTACGAAAGATGCTGTTTATTCACAAAGAATATGGCTTATTTTTGAGAGCTGTCAGCATTTGCGTTTATCCAATCTTTTACATAAGTAAATTCCGTTTGGTATTTTTTAAGAATATAGCGGATTTCCCAATCCTTTCCTGATAAAATAATTCCTTTTTCCTGGATATATACTTTCAAAAGCTTCCCCCAATCCTTTCCATTGAACAGAAATGAAGTATAATAATCTATATGTCAGAGCTTTGGCTTAATAGAACAGGAGTGTGTCAAATGAGTACATTGGAAGAAAAAACATTAAAAACAGAGCATATTTATAGCGGGAGAATCATTCAAGTTCAAGTGGATGAGGTCGAATTGCCGAATGGGAAAACGTCCACGCGCGAACTTGTAAAGCATCCAGGCGCGGTTGCTGTAATAGCGATAACGGATGATAATAAACTAGTTATGGTAGAACAATATCGAAAGCCGCTTGAAAAAGTAATTGTGGAGATTCCTGCTGGGAAATTAGAAAAAGACGAAGAACCAGCTCTTTGTGCTAGAAGAGAGTTAGAAGAAGAGACGGGATATGAATGTGAATCTCTGGAATTGGTAAGCTCATTCTATACTTCCCCAGGATTTGCTGATGAAATTATTCATGTATATGTGGCAAAAGGATTAAAGCAAAAAGAAAATGCAGCCGGACTTGATGAAGATGAGTTTGTGAATGTATTAGAAATTACACTAGATGAGGCATTGGAATTTATCAAAGAAAAGCGTATTTTTGATGCTAAAACGATTTTTGGGGTACAATATTTACAAATTGCAAATTTAAAGGAGTAAAAATGAATTCGTATTACACTGATTTACATATCCATATTGGTAGAACAAAGAGCCGGAAACCGGTAAAAATAACAGCATCAAGAAACTTAACTTTAACGGCAATCATAGAATATGCCAGTAAGCAAAAAGGTCTTGATATGATTGGGATCATTGATTGCCATTCTCCTGAAGTAATATCGGAAATGGAGGAGTTAATAGCACAAGGGAAGATGCTGGAATTAGCCGATGGTGGGGTAAGAATGGAAGGGATTACGATTATTCTTGGCTCAGAGCTCGAAATATATGATTCTTTCTGTAATGGTCCTATTCATGTGCTATGCTATCTACCGACATTGGCTAAAATGAAGGAATTTTCTAATTGGATTTCTCACCATATGAAAAATGTAACATTAAGCTCGCAGCGCCTTTATATCAGTGGAAAGGAATTACAGTATAAAGTAAAGGAATTAAATGGATTATTCGTTCCTGCCCATGTCTTCACACCGTTTAAAAGTTTATATGGCAGCGGAGTTAATCGTTCCTTTAAAGAAGTTTTAGACGAGAAAATGATTGATGGGATTGAGCTTGGTTTGAGTTCTGATACCGAGATGGCAGACCAAATCAGAGAATTACATTCTTTTTCATTTATAACCAATTCTGATGCCCATTCTTTAGAAAAAATGGCTCGGGAATATCAGGTCATGGAAATGGAGGACGCTTCTTTTGCTGAATTTGCAAAAGTTCTTCATCAAGAAGAAGGTAGAAAAATTATTGCCAATTATGGATTAGATCCGAAATTAGGTAAATATCACGAAACAGTTTGCATGAAATGCTATGCTCCATTTTCGGAAGCGACAGGGATCTGCACAGAATGCGGAAGTCATAAATGGGTAAAAGGGGTGGCAGCAAGAATTAGCGATTTAAAAGATGCAGCCAGTGCACCTAGTAGACCTCCGTATATTCATCAAATTCCGTTAGAATATATACCTGGATTAGGAAAAAAAACGCTGCAAAAATTGCTAGATTATTTTTCAACTGAAATGCAAATCATTCATGAAGCCCCCTATGAAAAGCTAGTGGAGGTTGTGCCAAAGAAAGTGGCAGATTATATTGTTGCAGCGAGAACGGGAATGGTAGACTTGCAAGTTGGCGGGGGCGGCAAATACGGCAAGGTTAGAGTAGATAAGTTATAGCAAAAATCCCACATCACAATTGTGGGATTTTCTGCATTATGCCAAAGAATAAAGACAAATATCTCTTAATTCTGCTGTATCGGCACTTAGTGTTTCATTTTTCAAAATCCCATCTAATGAGAAGCCAAGTTTTTCTGGGATAGCACGGCTTTTCATGTTGGTGGAATCTACTCGTATCTCAATACGATTAGCCTCAAGTGTACTTTGTGCGAACTGTATTAATGCTTTTGTACTCTCGGTAATATAGCCTTTTCCTGTATGAGCTGAATCACACCAATAGCCTATTTCAAACACGCGGACTTTCCAATCGATCGAATGTAGACCGGTTGATCCAATAAATTCATTTGTTGCTTTTAAATAAATATGTAATCGAATAGCTTCTCTTAAAATATATTTGGCATATGATTCTCGTACGCCTGCTTCCACTTCCTCTAGTGTTTGCTCCTGATTGGCAAAACTCATCCAAGGTTTAAAGTCTTCTTTAGACCGCTGAATGCTTTCATATACATCTTTGCCATCTCCTGGCATACAGGGGCGTATGACTAGCCTTTCTGTTTCGATCGTTTCTGGTAAATCGATTAATATTGGTTTCAAAACACTCACCTCCATTTGCTAATTCTATCGATCTCTATAATCAATAATATAATAATCTTATTATTTTTTCATTTCCATTAATAATAGATTTATAGTCATATGCCCTTTTTTTTTGCATAAACATTAACTAACAGAATTGGCGGGAGGAAAGGCAATGAAAAAGAAAAAATATCAGAATATCCTAGTGAATCATATACGCGATCATTCCTCAATTTACTTATTTATCATTGTATTGTTTTTAATGGGGGTTATTTTTGGTGCAATTGTAGTGAATAGTTTGTCTCTCTCCCAAAAGGAAGATCTCTATTATTATTTAACACAGTTTTTTGGACAGGTTTCAAATGGACAGGTAGCGGACAGTAAAGATTTGTTTTTTCAAAGCTTTTCGCATAATAGTAAGTATATAGGTTTTATTTGGCTGTTAGGTATTTCGATCATTGGATTGCCTATTATTTTAATTCTACTATTTATTAAAGGGATGGTAGTTGGTTTCACGGTTGGCTTTTTAGTAAATCAAATGGGATGGCATGGATTTTTACTATCATTTGTGTCGGTTCTGCCACAAAATCTAATTGTTATTCCAATTTTTATAATTTCTGCTACACTATCAGTAGCATTCTCTTTTAAAATGATTCGCCAGCAATTTATGAAGAAAAAGGGAGAACCAATGCTGCCGCTGTTTGCTAGATATACTATTCTTCTAATAATGGCCTTTATAGTAATCGGCATTGCTGCTGCAGTAGAGGCATATATTTCGCCATTATTAATGAAAGCTGTCATTAATATGGTACAATCTATTATTATTACTATCCCTTTTGGATAGTGGGAGGCTTGTTGATTTATTATCGATGATAGTCATTATAAATTAATAATTATTATTAATTGTTATTTATAATAATTTTTATTAGGATTCTTTTCCTACTTCTGTTATAATGAGATGGACAGTGGCTAGGGAGGGACTTTCGGAATGGAAAGTAGAATAGATAGAATAAAAAAGCTGTTGCATTCTTCGAGCTATAAATTAACTCCCCAAAGGGAAGCAACAGTTCGAGTATTATTAGAAAATGAAGAAGACCATCTCAGTGCAGAAGATGTATACTTACTCGTTAAAGAGAAATCTCCTGAAATTGGATTGGCAACCGTATATCGCACACTTGAACTACTAACGGAATTGAAGATTGTTGATAAAATAAATTTTGGTGATGGTGTTTCTAGGTATGATTTGAGACAAGAAGGTGCAGCCCACTTTCATCACCATTTAGTATGTATTGAATGTGGAGCAGTGGATGAAATTCAAGAAGATTTACTAGGAGATGTAGAGAAATTAGTAGAGCGTGACTGGAATTTTAAAATTAAAGATCATCGTCTAACATTTCATGGTATTTGTCATCGTTGCACGGAAAAAAGCGAGGATGTTTCATCCGCAGAATAAACCTTTTCAGTTGAGAAGGTTTTTTATTTTTGTTAATTACTAATCGAAAATAGGAATGTTACCTTTATCGCATTTACATAAGATACCAAATGAAAAAGTGGAAGTAAATTATTCAACGCATAACGCTTTAAATAATATTTATTTCTATTATAATAAGAATAATAGGTCCATTAGGTATATTAAATGTCCAATCTGGCATAGCTTGTATTATAGAAGTTATGGAGGGATTTTGGATGAGATGGACAAAAGCAATTATAAATACACTAAAAGTATTTCTCCTATTTACAGGATGTACGATTCTTTTTTATTATGCAATCGTTTGGTTTAATCAAGAATATCAACAACTACATCGCTATGATGAGCCATCAGGTTCTGCCATCAAGGTGAATGCAGATAATACTCTGGAAACAGAAAAATATTCATGGAGGGATCGAATATTCCTGTTTTACTTAAATGGGGAATAGTCCTATGGAAGATCAATTAAAAGATTTTATACATTATTTATTAGTGGAAAAGGGTTTAGCGAGTAATACACTTGTATCATATGAAAGAGACTTGAAAAGCTATATAAAATATATGAAAAATGTAGAACAATGTAAGCTCAAAGAAATACAGCGTTGCCACATTATTCGCTTTTTAGGTTTTTTAAAGGACCAAGGAAAGTCCTCTAAAACAATCGCACGACATATAGCATCTATTCGTGCATTTCATCAATTTTTATTCCGCGATCGTGTGCTTGAAGAGGATCCAACTGTACATATTGAAACACCGCAGGCAGAAAGAACATTGCCAAAAGTTCTTTCTATGGAGGAAGTAGAAGCACTGCTTGATTTTCCTCATAAAAATGACCATTATGGACTCAGAGATAAAGCGATGCTTGAGCTTCTCTATGCAACAGGAATCCGTGTGAGTGAGTTGATCAATTTAAATATGGATGATGTTCATCTTACAATGGGGTTTATCCGCTGTATAGGAAAAGGGAACAAAGAAAGAATCATCCCTATTGGCGGAGCAGCTACGAGGGCATTGGAGGATTATTTGCATCAAGGGAGACCAACATTTTTAAACCAAAAGAAATCCACGGAGCATTCCTTGTTCTTAAATCACCATGGCAATCGATTAACAAGACAAGGCTTTTGGAAAATTTTAAAGCGTTTAGGGAAGGAAGCCCATATTGAAAAAGAAATAACACCGCACACATTAAGACATTCGTTTGCAACTCATTTATTAGAAAATGGTGCTGATTTAAGAGCGGTGCAGGAAATGCTCGGTCATGCTGATATCTCGACAACTCAAATATACACCCATGTAACAAAAACTAGATTGAAAGATGTATATAGTCAATTTCATCCTCGTGCCTAGTGGGCGGGAGAGAGTTTTTATTTAAAAGGGTAAATAGTAAGGAGAAAAAGACACTGTCAGCAACTTATAAAACAGTAGCAGGAAAAGTATAGTTTACGGATAGCTCCTTGGATAAATTGAAGTCTTGGGGCTATTTTTGTTGTATTTAAATGTACTCTTCTTCATCAGCTTCATTCAAATATAGTTTTTTTTACTCGGCTCCATTTCCATATATTTTGTTTATTCGGATAAGAATTCTCTAAGTATTTGTATCTTTCTAAAAGTCCTCAATTCTAAGTATTCTTTCAATAAATCCTCATTAAGAAAACTCCTTTTTTCGTTATTTAACTTTCACATTTATAAAAGCAATAAAATATTAAATCCATTTCATCCTTATAAGGC